>DATKNM010000441.1:0-19180 GCA_035541335.1 Binatia bacterium | reverse complement strand
CCGCGGCGCTCGGCTGCAGGAAGGAATCCGGCGGCAGGTCGACCGCGATCCCGGCGAAGCTCATCCGCGGCAGCACGTGCTGCACCAGCGGCTCCGGCTCGGCCCTGCCCTGTTGAAAGCAGAGCCGGGCGATTCCCGCTTTCGACCCCATCTCGGTCAAGGCGCGGCGTCGCTCCAACGCATGAGCGGCGCTGACCAGCACGTCGAGCCCGGTTTCGGTCTCGGTCGCGGTGATCGTCGCCTGCTGCCCACCGCCCAGCGCCGCAAAGGCGACGTCGCGCAGCAGCGGCAGATGCGCCGCAAGGCTCGGAGTGAGGACATGGCATTCGGCGATGGAGACGATCGCCTCGCTCTCCGGCGCGTGGAAGCCGAACAGCAACCCGTCCTTGGCGCGTTCCGCGGCGAAGCGTGCGCGACGCCGCGTTGCCGGGGCGGTCGCGACCAGCGATGAATCGGGCGGCATATCGAGACCGCGCTGGCGGAGCGCGGTCTCGACCAGGTTGCGTTTCCAGGTGCGATAGGCCTCCACATCGAGATGCTGCAGCATGCAGCCGCCGCAGGCGCCGAAATGCGGACAGGGTGCTGCGATCCGCTGCGGGCTGGCGCTCACGATCTCGATCAGACGCGCCGTCCAGCCGTCGCCACGGCGCCCGGCGATCTCGGCGCACACCCGCTCGCCGGGCAAAGCGAAGGGCACAAAGATCCGCGCCTCGCCGCTGACGGCGATGCCGTCGCCTTGCGCGCCCAGCGATTGGATGTCGATCGGCTCCTTGAGGTTCGGCGTCATGGCGCCCGCCGCGCCGCGATCAGGAACTCGCGATTGCCTTCGGGGCCGAGGATCGGACTCTCGGTGACGCAGAGCACTTCCCAACCCGGCAGCGATGCGAGCCAGGCCGAGATGCGTTCGCAGACCTCGGCATGCAAGGCCGGATCGCGGACCACGCCGCCCTTCCCCACCCGATCCGGCCCGACCTCGAATTGCGGCTTGATCAAAGCGACGGCGAAGGCTTCCGGCTTGGTCAGCGCCAGGGCCGCCGGCAGCACGGTCTCCAGGCCGATGAAGCTCGCGTCGCAGACCACGATGTCGACCGGCTCCGGGATTTCGCTCGCGCCGAGATGCCGGGCGTTGGTGCGCTCCAGCACCACGACCCTGGGATCGTTGCGGAGCTTCCAGGCGAGCTGGCCGTGGCCGACATCGACGGCATAGACCTTGGCGGCGCCGCGGGTGAGCAACACGTCGGTGAAACCGCCGGTCGACGCACCGACGTCGATCGCGACCTTGCCGACGGGATCGAGATGGAAGTGGTCGAGTCCGTGCGCCAGCTTCAGCCCGCCGCGCGAGACCCAGGGATGATCGCTGCCCTTGACCGCGAGATCGGCATCGGCGGCGACGAGCTCGCCGGCCTTGTCGATGCGCCGGGTGCCCGAATAGACCTGCCCCGCCAGGATCAGCGCCTGGCCGCGCGCCCTCGTCGGCGCCAGGCCGCGATCGACCAGCAGCTTGTCGGCGCGCTCCTTAGGCACGGGAGACGACGGCGAGGCCGGCCCGCCCGTCTTCGGCGAGACGACGGGATAGGATCTGGAAACGGAGGGTGAGGAGCCCGCCCGAGGCGGTCAGCCCAATCAGCAGGCCGAGCCAGACGCCGCGCGCTCCGAGACCGAGCACGAACGTTAGCAACAGCGACGCGGCGATCCCGATCGCGCAGTAGCCGATGAAGCACATGATCATAGGGATGCGGGTGTCCTTCAGGCCGCGCAGAGCGCCGATCGCGACGCATTGCAGCCCGTCCACCACCTGGAACAGCGCGCCGATCGGAATGATGAGCAGCGCCACTGCGAGCTGCGCCGCGTTCTCCGGATCATAAGCGTCGAAGTAGAGCCCAATCAGAAAGCGCGGGAACACCAGCATCGCCGCACCGGTCATTGTCATCCAGATGATGCCGAGGACGATCGCGGCGAAGCCGGCGGTTCGGGCGGAGGCCGGGTTCGCGGCTCCCGTGAAGAACCCGACTCGTACCGTCGCCGCCTGGCTTACACCGTAGGGAATCATGTAAGAAACAGAGGAGATGCTGATGACAACAGTGTGGGCGCCGACATCGTCGCGGCCGAGCATGGTCATCATCAAGGTCGAGGCCAGGAACATGGCCGTCTCGAACGCGTAGCTCATGCTGATCGGCCAGCCGACGTGGAACAGGTCCTTCAGCACCCGCGCATCCGCGTGCAGCAGGTTGCTCAATACCCGATAGCGCGCCAGCAGTGGCTCGCGCCGGACGTAGGCCCACATGATTCCGAGCTGCACCCAGCTCGCTAGCGACCATGAAACGCCGACGCCGGTGACACCCAGTTTCGGCGCCCCGAGATTGCCGTAGAGCAACAGCCAGTTGCTGCAGATCGCGACGCCGAGTGATACCAGCGAGATGATCACGACGATGCGCGTCTTGTGCAGCACGGTCGAGAAGTTCCGGAGGCTGGTGTACCAGAGCAGCGCCGGCACGCCCCAGATTCCCGCGCGAAGCATTCCGCTCGTCATCCCGATCATGTCGGAATCGTCGCTGACCCAGTGCAGGCCGAACGGTGTCAAGGCGATGACCGCCATCACCGGCATCGCGAGCAGCGTCGCGAGCCACAGACCCTGGCGGGCGACCCGCGTGACCATGGCGGGGTCGTCGGCACCGTCGGCATTGGCACCGAGTGCGGCGATGCTGGAGAGCACGCCCATCGCCAGGAGCTGCGGTGTGAACAGGAGGTGCGAGCCCAGGCCTTCGGCGGAGAGCGCCGGGCTTTCGAGCTTCCCCGCCATCACCGCATCGGCGACGACGATGCCGATCTCAGCCAGGAAGGCGAGCGCGATCGGCGCTGCGAGCCTGACGGTCGCCGCGATTTCGGCAGCCCATTTCGCCCGGTTCCCATCGGCGGAACCGGTGATGGTGGATCGCTCCGCCATTCCAGTTTCCGTTCAGCTCTTTCGCGAGATCACGAACTCGGTCATCCAGCGCAAGGGATCGGCCTTGGCGCCGAACATGTCGAGATGGGCGTTGGCCTGGTCGCCGAGCAGCCGCGCCTGGTCGCGCGCCCGGTCGAGGCCGAGGATCGAGACGAAGGTCGCCTTGCCCGCGGCGGCGTCGGCGCCGACCGGCTTGCCGGTGACGGCGGCATTGCCCTCGGCGTCCAGGAGATCGTCGACGATCTGGAACGCGAGGCCGAGGTCATGGGCATAGGCGTTGAGGTTGTGCCGCGCCTGCGGCCCGGCATGGCCGAGGATCGCGCCGGCCTCGCACGAGAACGCGATGATGGCGCCGGTCTTCATCCGCTGCAGGCGGGTGATCGCGCCGATGTCGAGCGTCATGTTCTCGGCGAGGAGGTCGATCATCTGCCCGCCCACCATGCCGGCGGCGCCAGCGGCGACGGCCAGCGCATGCACGAGATCCGCGCGCACGCCGCCGTCGGGATGGGTCTCCGGATGCGACAGCACCTCGAAGGCGAGGGTCAGCAGCCCGTCGCCGGCGAGGATGGCGGTCGCCTCGTCGAACTCCTTGTGCGCGGTCGGCCGGCCGCGGCGGAGGTCGCTGTCGTCCATTGCGGGCAAGTCGTCATGCACCAGGCTGTAGCAGTGCAGCATCTCGACCGCGGCGGCAGCACGGAGCGCATAGCCCGGGTTGACGTTGAAGAGACCGGCGCTGTTGAGGACGAGATAAGGCCGGATGCGCTTGCCGCCGCCCATGGTGGCATAGCGCATCGCCTCGACGACGCGGCTCTCCGCGCCATCGACCGCCGGGATCAATTCATCCAGCACCCGGTTGGCCGAGCTCGCGGCCTCGTTCAACGCTCGTTCGATCTGCACGATTTCTTCCTATTCCAGATCCGCCGGCTGCGTGCCGACCGATCCATCCGCTCCCAGCACGATCTTCTCGACCTTCATCTGCGCCTCGCGCAGCTTCAGCTCGCAATGCCGCTTCAGCAACGCGCCCCGCTCATAGGAGCGGATCGCGTCGTCCAACTTGTTGTCGCCCTTCTCCAGGCGCTTCACCAGCTCCTGGAGCTGGGCCAAGGCCTCTTCGAAGCTCAACGCCGCGATATCCGCCGGTATCTTCGCGCCGGCGTTGTTGGTATCCGCCATCTGGATCTCCGGAATCTCGGCGCGACACCGACCGGCGCCGCGCGACCCGAGGCCCAACCCCGGTGTCAGAATCGGCGGCATTCTATCCATGCGCCCCGGCCCGGACAAGGCACCGAACGCCGAATAATTTCAATGGGATAGGTTCAGGCTTCCATCAGGGCGGCGAGATGGGCGGCGGCGCTTTCGGCCAGCGCCTGGAGGTCGTAGCCGCCTTCCAAGGTCGAGACCACGCGGCCGCCGCAGCATTCGGCGGCAAGCGCGCAGAGCCGCTCGGTCGCCCAGTGGTAGTCCTCGGTCTCGAACTCGAGGGCGGCCAGGGGGTCGCGGCGATGCGCGTCGAAGCCGGCGGAGATCATGATCAGCTCCGGCCGGAAGGCGGCGATCGCCGGGAGGACGGTGTCCTCCATCGCCGCGCGGAACTCCTCGGAGCCCGCGCCCGGCGAGAGCGGCGCGTTGCAGATGTTGCCGACACCGCGCTCGGCTCTCGCCCCGGTGCCGGGATAGAGCGGCATCTGATGGGTCGAGGCGTAGAAGAGACCGGGGTCACGGTCGAAGAGATGCTGCGTGCCGTTGCCGTGATGGACGTCGAAGTCCATCACCGCCACCTTCGCCAGCCCGTGCACTGCCCGCGCCTCCGCCGCACCGATGGCGACGTTGTTGAAGATGCAGAAACCCATCGCCGTCGCATGCTCGGCGTGGTGGCCGGGCGGCCGCACCGCGCAGAACGCGTTCTTGAACTCGCCCTTGATGACCGCCCCGACCGCAGCGGTGACCGCACCCGCCGCGCGCAAGGCCGCCTCGCCGGACCCCGGCGACATGATCGTGTCGCCGTCGAGATGCACCCAGCCCTGCTCCGGCACCGCTTCCATCGCCTCGCGCACGTAATCCGCATCATGCATGCGCTCGATCTGGGCAAGCTCCGCCAACGGCGCCTCGCGCCACTTCACGTCCGCAAACTCCGGACCCTTCACCGCCTGCAATATCGCTGCGAGCCGCTGCATCCGCTCGGGATGCCCGGCGCCGGTGTCGTGCTGGAGAAAGGCGGCATGAGTGTAGAGCGCGGTGGTCACTGGGAATCGTCACTCCCCTGATCGCTGTTGTCCTGGTCGCTGTTGCCCTGGTCCTTGCTGTTCTGATCGCCGCTGCCGGTCTGGTCGCCGGCATTCTGGTCGACCGGCTGGTCGGCGTTGGTCACGACCCGGTGCAGCACCAGCTGCGTGCTGCCTTCCGACCAGTTCAGCGTATCGGGTTGCGCCGTATCCAATTGCGCCGTCGCCAGCACCTGGCCGACGCAGCCGATGGCGACCTTCCCGCCGTCGCCGGGGGTGAAGCTCGGATTGCTGCAGGTGCCGCCGGTGAAGCTGGTGACCGCATTGCGATCGATCCGCATCATCTTACCCATCAGCGCCGCGGTCGTGGGGTCGCTGCCGTCGGCGTGGTCGACGCGCCAGAGTCCCATGACGGATGAGACCGGGTCGGCCGGACCCGGCTTGGTGAACGGATTCTGCGACTGATCCTGCGCGAAGGCCGCCGCCGCCAACGTCATCAGTACCGTGCCGACCAGGCAAACCTTCGTCAGTCTTCGCGCCATTTCCTCAATCCGTAGACCATCAGAATCGCCCAGCCCGCCAGCATCAAGAGGCCGCCCAGCGGCGTCACGAAGACGACCCAGTGCCAGCCGAGGATCGCCAAAAGGTAGAGACTGCCGGAGAATAGCAAGGCGCCGCCGCAAAAGCACGATCCCACCCCATTCCTGACGCGCGCCGCCTCCGGCGGCAGCGCCGCCAGCGCCAGGAGTGCTGCGGCGTGCCAGAGCTGGTACTGCGCGCCGGTCTTCACCCATTCGGTCGCTTCCGGGCCGATCAGGTTCACCGCGCCGTGGGCGGACCAGGCGCCGAAGCCGACGCCGCAGAGGCCGTTAAAGCCGGCGGCGGCGATCCACTTCCCCATCTATCTCACTCCTGTCCGACGACCGGCGAGCCGTGGCATTATCGAGCGCCTTCTGTCAAACTACGCATGCGGCATCATGACCGAGTCCACAGTCCTCCTCGAGCGCACCGGCGGTATCCGCCGCCTGACCCTCAACCGCCCGGACAAGCTCAACAGCTTCACCCGCGCCATGCTGAGCGAGCTCGGCGACGCCCTTAGCGACATCGCCGGCGACGATGAGGCGCGGGTCCTCGTCGTCACCGGCGCCGGCCGCGCCTTCTCGGCCGGCCAGGACCTGCGCGAGGCCGAGGCGATCGAGGACGGCGCCGCGGTCCGCGCGGTGGTCGAGCGGCTCTACAATCCGGTGGTCCGCCAGCTGCGCAGCCTGCAGATCCCGGTCCTGGCGGCGGTCAACGGCATCGCCGCCGGCGCCGGCGCCAGTCTCGCCGTCGCCTGCGACCTGGTGATCGCCGCCGAATCGGCGAGCTTCGTGCAGGCCTTCGCCAAGATCGGGCTCGTGCCCGATGCGGGTGCCAGCTACCTCGTCCCGCGCTTGATCGGCCAGGCGCGCGCCTTGGGCCTCGCGCTCCTCGCCGAGCCGATCGACGCCCGGACCGCCGAAAGCTGGGGCCTGATCTGGAAGGCCGTCCCGGACGCCGCTTTCGCGGAGACCGTCGAGGCGACCGCCGCGCGCCTTTCGCAATCGCCGACCGCCGCGATCGCGCTCATGAAGCAGGCGCTGAACGCCAGCGGCCATCATTCCCTGGAGCAGCAACTCGCCCTCGAGGCGGAGCTGCAGGCACGGGCGGCGGAGACCGAGGACTTCCAGGAAGGGGTCCGCTCCTTCCTGGAAAAGCGCGCGCCCCGCTTCATCGGACGGTGAACCCATCGGCCGGATTTCGCGACCTCATCCGCGGTCGGCCTATCATGGGTCAGCGGGTGAGACTGCTTCTTCTTTAAATTAAGGAAGAATTTTTCCAAAGCGCCTCATGGTGTTGGCTTCTTCAGTTGAAGCGAGCCCGCAGGTTACTGTTAACGCTTCTTTCACCCAGACTGGGCAGGATCACATCTTGGGGTAGGGCTTCCGGGCCCTAATCTGCGCTTTCCGCGTGAGAGGACGTGTCCTGAGAACTTCCATGGTCGTCTCGACAGCACAGCGGTCGCTCATCGACACCGCCCGACGGGCGGTGCACGCCGTGCTGAAGACGCTGCCGATCCTGGTCCTCATCGGCGGCGCGGCGGTTTCCTGGTACCTCGCCGGCGTGATGCGCGCCGAGATCGAGCGCAGCGCGGAAGATCGCTTCGTCCACCAGATCGATCTCGTCAAGAAGCGCGTCACCGAGCGCCTCGCCCATCTGACGCTGATCTCCGAGCTCGGCCTCGGCATGGTCCAGATCGTCAACAACACCAGCGCGGACCAGTGGACCTCCTTCACCAACGGCCTTGACTGGAAGTCGCTGACCGGCCTCATCGGCATCGGCTACGCCGAGCGCGCCAAGCCCTATGCGGCGAGCCTGCTGAACCGGCTCTACTCCTACTCGCCGGACATCCCGATCGAATCGCTCGGCGACTCGCAACATGACTGGATCTATCCGGTGACGCTGTTCGAGCCGGCCTCGGCCGCACCGAACTTCCTCGGCCTCGACCTCGCCTCGGACCGGCGCCTGCGCCAGGCCGCCGACCGCGCGATGACCAGCGGCGAGACCACGCTGTCCAAGATGATGGAGAAGAGCGCCGGCGCCATCGCCGGCTCCGCCTTCATCCTCGCCCCGGTCTATACGCCGGGTGCTGCGCCGCAGAGCACCGCGGAACGGCGTGCTCGCCTGCTCGGCTGGGTCGTGCTGCCGGTGCACTTCGACGACCTCGTCAACGAAGCGGTCGCCGAGACCGCCAATGTGGTCGACATCAAGGTCTACATGGGCGCGCCCCTGCCGGAGAATCTGCTCTACGGCACCGGCGGCGCGGTCGCGGTCGACACCTCCGGCTCGTCCTTCGATCTCGACGCCGTGGCGGCCTACGACCGCAGCGACATCCTGCAGTTCGCCGGCCAGATGCTGACCTTCGAGTTCCGTAGCCGGCCGAGCTTCATCAACGAGCGCGATACCCGCCTGCCCGCGGTGATGCTGACCACCGGCCTCACGGCGAGCCTGCTTGCCGCCGGCATCGTCTGGTCGCTGAGCCGCGCGCAAGGCCGCGCCGAGCGCTTGGCCGCCGCCATGACCCAGGATCTCCGCGCCGCCAAGGAGCAGGCCGAATCCGCCAACGTCGCCAAGACCCAGTTCCTGGCCACCATGAGCCACGAGATCCGCACGCCGATGAACGGCGTGCTCGGCATGGCCGGGCTGCTCGCCGACACCAAGATGGACGCCCAGCAGCAGCACTTCGTCGAGGTGCTCCAGCAGTCGGGCGAATCCCTCCTCAGCATCATCAACGACATCCTGGACTTCGCGAAGGTCGAGGCCGGCAAGCTCGAGCTCGAGAACATCGAGTTCGAGCTGGTGTCGGTGATCGACAGCACCATCGACCTCGTCTCCAGCCGCGCCCACACCAAGGGCATCGAGGTCGCGAGCTACATCTCGCCGGAAGTCCCGACCATGCTGAAGGGCGATCCCGGCCGTCTCCGCCAGGTGCTGATCAACCTGCTCTCGAATGCTGTGAAGTTCACCGAATCCGGCGGCGTCAGCCTGACCGTCGAGCTCGCCGACGCCGGCCCGGAGGAGATCAAGCTCCACTTCTCGGTGCGCGACACCGGGATCGGCGTGCCGGAGCTCGCCCGCACCAAGCTGTTTTCGCCGTTCAGCCAGGTCGATGCCTCGATGACCCGTCGCTTCGGCGGCACCGGCCTCGGCCTTGCGATCTGCAAGCAGATCGTGGACCTGATGCAGGGCGAGATCGGCGTCGATTCCAGGGTCGGCAACGACAGCGGCAGCGTCTTCTGGTTCACGGGGCGGTTCGGCCTCGGCCAGGGCCAGGTCGACAGCTCCAACGCCGCGATCAGCGCCAAGCTGCGCGGCCGTACGGTGTTGATCGTCGACGACAACACCATCAACCGCGAGATTTTCGCCCGCTACATGAGCGGCTTCGGCGCCCGCGTCCTCAGCTACGAGGACCCCGAGGTCCTGCTCGCCGACCTGAAGCGCAATGCGATCGCAATGCCGGTCGCGCTGGCGATCGTCGATCACATGATGCCGAACCTGACCGGGCCGGATTTCCTGGCCGAGGCGCGGCGCATTCCCTGGGTGGCGATCGAGAAGAGCATCCTCTCCTCCTCGGCGGCGATGCTGAGCCGCAGCCAGGTTCTGGAGCTCGGTTACGATGAGAGCCTGCCGAAGCCCGTGCGCCGCTCGTCGCTGATCGCGGCGGTGGGCCATGTGCTCGGTGTCGCCGACGCAGTGCCGCACCGCCCGGCGCCGTCGGAGATGCTGCCCGCCAGCACCAACGGCGCGCTGCTCCGCGTGCTGGTGGTCGAGGACAACCAGGTGAACCAACTGCTGGTGACGACCATCCTCGCCAAGGCCGGGATGCGCGCCGAAGTCGCCGCCAATGGCCTCGAAGCCGTGCAGGCGGTGCACCAACGCAATTTCGACGTCATCCTGATGGACATGCAGATGCCGGAGATGGACGGGCTCGAGGCGACGCGCCGCATCCGCCAGCTCGGCGCCATCGGTCGCGTGGTCCCGATCATCGCCATGACCGCCAACGCGATGCAGGAAGACCGCCGGCGCTGCCTCGAGGCCGGCATGAACGACTTCGTGGCGAAGCCGATCGATTCCGCCGAGCTGCTGCGCAAGATCGCCGCTCACTGCCGGACCGAGATCGACGAGGCGACGATGCAGACCGCCGCGACGGTTCCGGAGCCTCCGGCCGAGCCGCTGTCAAACGACCAGTCCGACGCCCTGGAGAGCCTGTTGAACTCGCTCGAGCCCATGCAGGCGTTCGAGACCGAGACAGCGGAAGAGCCGGAGCTGAAGCGCGTCGTACACTGACCGGGTCGGCGACCCGCAAGCTCAGCCTGCTGACTGGCCGGCCTTCACTGCATCCAGGAACGCGGCGTCCACCAGCGCCTTGTTGAACTCCATCTCGCGGGCGATCAGGCCCTGGGCCTTGGCCCCGGTGAAGTTGGCCTTTGCCACCTGGCAGGCCTGAATCAGCGTGGCATGGTCCGCCGACTTGGTCGCCGACATGCGGACGGTCTCGACGCCGAAATCGGCACCGCAGAACCGCACGCTTTCGAGATTGCACTGGTCGAGCCGCGTACCGCGCAGCTCGGCCTCGGTGAGATCGGCGCCGGTGAGGTCGCAGCCGGTGAAGCTCGCGAGGTTGAGCGAGGCACCCTTCAGGTTGGTGCCGCGCAATCGCGCCTCCTTGAACACCGCACCGACCAGCCGCGAGCCCGAAAGATCAAGGCCGGAAAGGTCGGCGCGGGTGAACTCGACCCTCGTGCCGTCGACGCCGCCGCTGTCCACCCAGTGGACATGGTCGGCGATCATGGCTTTCAGCCGCTCCAGCCCCTCCGGGGAATCGTCCACCCTCACGCTCTCGGTCACATCGGCGTTGCAGAGCGCCAGGCTGCTGAGATCGACGCCGATCAGGTTGGTGCCCTTCAACACCGCGCCGTCCAGCTTGGCGCCCGCCACGGTTGCCCGGTCGAGCCGTGCGCCGCTGAGGTCACAGCGCGAAAGATCGGCGCCGGTGAGATCGACGTCCTTCATCTGGGTCCCAGTCAGGTCGGCACTATCCAGCTTGGCGTAGCGCATGCTGGCGCCGGAAAGGTCCGCATTGCGGATCGTGGCGCCGCTCAAGCGCGCGCCTTCGAGATTGGCGCGATGCAACCGCGGGCCCTCGCCGACTCCGGAAGGCGCGTTCCCGTCCTGCGCGCCGCCGTCGAGCAGCAACGCGCCGTTGCGCAGATCCGCCCCCGAAAGCTCCGCCTCCGTGAAGTCGCTGCCCTTCAATTGCGCGCCGCGGAGGTCGGCCTTCAAACAGTTGGTCGCCTTCAGGTTGCTGCCGGTGAGATCGCAACCGTAGAGGTCGGCGCCCTCGAGCTGCGCCCCGGCGAGATCGCAATTGGTCATCTTGGCGCCGACCAGCTTCGCCCGGCTGAGGTTGATGCCGCGCAGGGAGACGCCGTCGAGTTTCAACCGGCTGAGATCGGCCCGGCGCCCACCCTTCTCGTTGTTGAGCCAGAGCTGGTGCGCCGCCAGGACGCCCCAGAGTTCCTCCAGCGACATCGGCGGTGTCACGGCGTTCACATCGTCCTCCCGGTCCTATGCCTCGGCCCTCTTCTGCCCCGCCCTCTCGGACCCTGGGGCGTCATATCGAGAGCACCAGCGCGAGGCGGTCGCCGTTGCGCAGGATCGACTTCGAGGCGCGCTTCGGCAGTGGCACCTTGCGCTTGATGCAATGGGCGATCAAGAGGGCACCCAGGGTCTGCGAGGTGAGCTCGACCTGGGATTGCTCGCCGCCCGCCGTCACGATCGTGGCTGCGACGCCGACGTCGTCGCCCCCGGTGATGGCGATGCGTCCCATCTTGTCCCGCTCGGTCATCTTCTTGGTCGCGATCAGGTAGGAGAGAACCGCGGTCGCGAGCTCGTCCATGGAGAAGGTCAGTCTGCGATATTCTTCGATCATGCTTTGGGCTTCGCTCTTCGTAGCTTCGTTCTCATGAGTTCTTCTTCACCAGCATTCGGCTGATGGCGGCGGGGTCGAGTCTCTTGGGCACGCGGACTTGCTTCGCCGGATCGGGGGCGGCCCCCGGCGCGATTTCCGGCGCCGGCCGGCCGTAGAGCCAGCCCTGCCCGAGCGACACACCGAGCTCCAGCAGGATCTTGTGCTGATCCTCGCGCTCCACCATCTCGGCAACCGTCGCCACGCCGAGGCTGCGGCAGGTGGCGAGCACGCCTTCGATGATCGCGCGCTCGCGCGCCTCGGCATCGAGGCCGCGGATATAGGCGCCGTCGATCTTCACGTAGTCGACGACGAGCTGTTGCAGGTAAGGAAGCGAGGATGCGCCCGCGCCGAAATCGTCGAGGCAGACCGGATGCCCCTTCGCGCTCAGGCGATCGACCGCTCTCGCCGCCTTGGCGAGATCTTCGAGCTTGGCGGATTCCGTGATCTCGATGATCAGCCGGTCGCGCCGGTCGCCGAGCCGGCCGGCAAGATCCTCGAACATCACGAGGAAATTGTCGTTGAGCAGGGAGCGTGCCGACATGTTCACCGCCAAGCTGAGGTGCCCCGGGCCGGCGTCCGCCTGCTCGAGCCGGGCGATCGCGCCCTGTGCAACGGCGAGATCGACCTCGTGAATCGTGTTGATCTGCTCGGCGAACTGGATGTCCTCGAACGGCGAGTGGCCGTCGGCGAAGCGCAGCAGAACCTCGTAGTGGTGCACGCTGCGGTCCGCCAGCACCACGATCGGCTGATAGTGCAGCGAGAGCCGCTTCTCGTGAATCACGTCACGCATCATGACGATCCGGCTCACCGTCTCGGCCGTCATCTTGCGGAGATAGCTCTCCGCCGAGCCGGCGGCGATGCCCTTGGCCCCCTCGGTGCGGAACTTCTCCAGCACGTGCGAGAGGATGCTCTCGACGTCGTCCTCTGCGAGCGACGCCGCGGCAAAGTCGAGGCTGGTCTCGCTGACCGCCAGCGCCGCCGGATCGAGATCATAGTTGCGGCCGAGCCGGGTGATCGCCTCGGTGATCGCACTCGGCGATTCGCCGCCGAGCTGCGCCACGCTGAACCGGCCGTCGCCGAGCTTGGCCGCCGCCTCCGGGCCGATCGCGTGGCTGCGGAGCTGGTTGCCGATTTCCGAGAGCAGCGCCTGCGAGCGCTGCGGGCCGAGCAGCCGGCCGAGTTCCGCCTCGCCGCAGATCTGCACCAGGGTCAGACGCGCCGATTGCCCGGCGGCACGCGCGGTCCGGAGCGCCCTTGCGGTGGCCTCGGCGAACTCGACCGCCTCTATCAGGCCGGTCGCGCGGTCGCGCGCATGCGGGAGGGCCGCCGGGGCGTCGCCGGCCGTGCGGCCGGATATCGAAAGACAGTATTCCGGCCGCGCGGCATTCAGCGAGCGATAGGCATTGGCCACGACCGGCCGCGACCTTCCGGGACCGGATTCCAGGGTGAGAACGATGTCCTTCTTCCGCTCGCCGAGGCCGAGGCGATGCAGCGTCTCTGCGATCGCCATGGCGTCCAGCCGCGAGACGAATTGGGCGAACGGCTTTCCCACGACCTGCGCCGAATCCACGCCCAGCAATGAACGGGCCGCGCCCCCGACCCAGGCGATCCGCAAGTCGCCGTCCAATTCCAGCAGCAAATCGGCGGCCGCAAAGGCAAAGCCCAGAAACCGGTCACGATCCTGCCGCAGGACCTCGGCTCTGTTGTCGCTCATCTCGTCCCCTGAGGTCCGCCGGCTCGATTAGGGTCGACTCGGCCTATTTACACCATCGTAAGGTACTTATAGGTTGAGAACTAGAGCTTATTTTCCTGGATACCGCGCGACCAGGAGCATCTGCCGTTCCTAGGGCAACTGCAACGCTCAACAACATACATGCGTAACCGCGCTGCGCGCGGGCTCGGTACCTTGGACTCGCAATTTCGGCCGCGATCCCTATGATCGCCGCCCTAATCCCGAAAGGAATGACGTGGGCATGCAGGTGAGCGACAGGACCGACGTGGCGTTGAAGGACGAATTGGTGGCGGTCGCCCGCAAAGCCGGCGCGGTGATCCTCGAGATCTATCGCCGCGACTTCTCGGCCGGGGAGAAGGCCGACCGCTCGCCTGTGACCGAGGCCGATACCGCCGCCGAAGCGGTGATCCTGGAAGCGCTGGCGAAGCTCGCGCCGGACCTTCCCGTCATAGCCGAGGAACAGGCGGCGAGCGGTGGCCTGCCGGCGGACGCGGCGGCGCGTTTCTTCCTGGTCGATCCGCTCGACGGCACCAAGGAGTTCATCGCCAAGAACGGCGAGTTCACCGTCAACATCGCGCTCATCGAGCGCGGCCGCCCGACGCTCGGCGTGGTCTATCTTCCCGCCACCGATGCCTGCTACGCCGCAGTGGGCGGACGCGCCGAACGCCGGCTCGGTACTGCGGCTCCCCAGCCGATCGCGGCGCGGACTTCGCCGGGTTCCGGCCTGGTGATGGCGATCAGCCGCTCCCATGCCGATGGCGAAATCGAGCGCGCGAAGGCACTCGGCCTCAACGTCGCCGGCACCATCGTCGCCGGCAGCTCGTTGAAATTCTGCCGGCTCGCCGAGGGCGTCGCCGATCTCTATCCGCGCTTCGGCACGACCATGGAATGGGACACCGCCGCCGGCCAGGCGGTGCTGGAGGCCGCCGGCGGCCGCGTCGAGACGGTGGAGGGACTGCCGCTCGGTTACGGCAAGGCCGGATTCAAGAATCCGCATTTCATCGCCTATGGCCGCAAGCCCGCGGCCGCCTGACGCCGGACTGCCAACGACGTGGGCGCGCCGATCCTCGAACCGACCCTCGGCAATCTCGGACGGGCAGCAACCGCCGTGCGCGAGGGCAAGCTGGTCGCGTTCCCGACCGAGACCGTCTATGGCCTCGGCGGCGATGCCACCAGCGACCGGGCGGTCGCCGCGATCTATGCCGCAAAGGCGCGCCCGACCTTCAACCCGTTGATCGTTCATGTCGGCAACTTCACGGTGGCGAGCCGTCTCGTCGAGGTGACGCCGGCCGCCGAGCAGCTGGCACGGCGCTTCTGGCCGGGCGCCCTCACGCTCGTCTTGCCGCGTAAGCCCCGTTGCGGCCTCTCGCTGCTGGTGAGCGCCGGATTGGACAGCGTCGCGATCCGCGTGCCCGCGCACCCGGCGGCGCAGGGCCTGCTGCTGATGTGCGGCCTGCCGCTGGCCGCGCCCAGCGCGAATCCCTCCGGCAAGGTCAGCCCGACCCGCGCCGAGCACGTCGCCGCCAATCTCGGCGACAAGGTCGCAGTGATCATCGACGGCGGACCCTGCCGGATCGGCATCGAATCCACCGTGGTGAGCTTCCTTCAATCGACGCCGCGCATCCTGCGGCCCGGCGGCATCACGGCCGAGCAGCTCAGCGAAGCGTTGGAGATGACCATCGCGGTGGAGACCGGAGTGCAGGATGGCGCACGCCGCAGCCCGGGCCAGCTGGAGAGCCACTACGCGCCGGCCCTGCCGGTCCGCCTCAACGCCGACACCGCGAAGCCGGGCGAGGCGCTGCTCGCCTTCGGCGCCCACCCCCCTGCAGCCGGCACCACGCTGAACCTCAGCGCTGCGGGCGATCTCGAGGAGGCGGCGGCCAATCTCTTTGCCATGCTGCGCGAGCTCGACCGGCCCGATCTCGCAGGCATTGCGGTGATGCCGATCCCGGAGGCCGGCCTGGGCGTCGCCATCAACGACCGCCTGCGCCGTGCCGCGGCGCCACGCTAGCCTGAGGCGCGCCGCGCCCCACGTTAAGGCGCCCTTAACCCCGGCCGCCGGACCCTTGTCCGCTGGGCTTTCCTGCTCATCTTTCCAAGGGCTCCGGTTCCGTCGCATCATGGTGCCTCGGCCCCGGGAAGAGTGCCCCAGAGGAGTGCAATGTCCGATTATCAGGCTCCGGTCACGGACCTCCTGTTCACGCTGAAGGCGGTGGCCGGTCTCGATGCGCTCGCCACCCTGCCCGGCTATCAGGATGCGACCGAGGAGACGGTGCAGGCGGTGCTGGAGGAGGCAGGGCGATTCGCCGGGGAAGTGCTTGCGCCGCTGAACCCGATCGGCGACCGCGCCGGCTGCAAGCTCGAGAACGGCGCCGTGCGGACTCCGGAGGGATTCGCAGACGCCTATCGCGGCTATGCGGAAGCCGGCTGGAATGCCGTCGCCTTCGATCCCGACTACGGCGGCCAGGGCATGCCCTGGGCCCTGACCAGCGCGCTCCAGGAGATCTGGAACTCGGCCAACATGGCCTTCGCGCTCTGCCCCCTGCTGACCCAAGGCGCCATCGAGGCGCTGCAGCTGCACGGCACGCCGGAGCAGAAGGCGACCTATCTTTCGAAGATGATCGCCGGCACCTGGACCGGCACCATGAACCTGACCGAGCCGCAGGCCGGCACCGACCTCGGGTCGATCCGCACCCGCGCAGAGCCGGCCAATGGGTCCGAGGGCGGGAGCGACGGCAGCTATCGGATCAAGGGCCAGAAGATCTTCATCACCTACGGCGAGCACGATTTCGCCGAGAACATCATCCACTTCGTGCTGGCGCGCTTGCCCGACGCGCCGGCGGGATCGAAGGGGATCTCGCTCTTCATCGTGCCGAAGTTCCTCCCCAAGGCCGATGGCTCACTAGGCCGGCGTAACGATCTCCGCTGCGTCTCGCTGGAGCACAAGCTCGGCATCAACGCCTCGCCGACCTGCGTCATGGCCTATGGCGACAACGAGGGCGCCACCGGCTATCGCGTCGGCGAGCCGCATCGCGGCCTCGAATACATGTTCACCATGATGAACAACGCGCGGCTCGCGGTCGGCATCCAGGGACTCGCCGTCGCCGAGCGCGCCTATCAGCATGCTGT
The DNA here is from genome assembly GCA_035541335.1 of Binatia bacterium. GTDB lineage: Bacteria > Pseudomonadota > Alphaproteobacteria > Dongiales > Dongiaceae > Dongia. Next base: position 2,603 of record DATKNM010000441.1, on the reverse strand, counting down.
CGCTTATGCGCGCCAGCGTGTGCAGGGCCAGCCGGTCGACGGCGCCAAAGGCGCACCGATCCTGCATCACCCCGACGTCAGGCGGAATCTCCTTACCATGCGGGCGCTGACCGAGGCGATGCGCTGCCTCGCGCTTTACGCCGCCGGCGCGCTCGACCGGGCGAAGCGCCATCCCGACGCCGCGGAGCGCGCGCGCAACCAGGCGCTGACCGACCTCCTGATCCCGATCGTCAAGGCCTGGTGCACCGACCAAGGCGTGCGCGTCGCCTCGCTGGGCGTGCAGGTCCATGGCGGGCTCGGCTTCATCGAGCAGACCGGTGCCGCCCAGTATTTCCGCGATGCGCGGATCGCGCCGATCTACGAGGGCACCAACGGCATCCAGGCGATGGACCTCTTGGGGCGCAAGCTGCTGCGCGACGAGGGCCGGGCGATGCGCGCCTTGCTGGGCGAAATGGGTTCCGCTTTGGCCGATTTCGACGCAATTCCGGAACTCCGGTCCGCCCGACCCGTTCTGCAGCAGGGCCTGGAAGCGCTGGAGGGTGCCGTCACCCATCTGCTGGAAGCCGGCAAGCGCGATATGTCGGCGGCCCTCGCCGTGGCGACGCCTTTCCTGGCTCTGGCCGGAACCGTGATCGGCGGCTGGCTGCTGGCCCGCGCGGCACAAGCGGCGGCGGCCGGGGCGGGGGCCACGCCCGATTTCACGGCGGCCAAGCTTGCAACCGCAACCTTCTTCGTGGACAACATCCTTCCCGAAGCCGAGGCGGAAGCGCGATCCGTGCGGCGCGGCGCCGCCTCCACCCTCGCCTTTCCGCTGGACGCATTCTGAGATTCGGACCCCCATGCTCGAGACCGACCAGCTCAGCGCCCTTTCCAACCTGCGGCTCAACGACCGCCAGGGACAGCTCCTCGAGCAGCTGCGGCGGCATCGCACCGCGACCATCGCGGCGCTTGCCAAGGAGCTAGACGTCTCGACCGAGACGGTGCGACGCGACGTGCGCTGGCTTGCGGCGAAGGGGCTGGTGGCGAAGAGCCATGGCAGCGTCGCCTGGCCGGATCGCCGCGAGGACCGGCCGCTGCAGCGGCGCCTTCTGGTCAACATGCCGGCGAAGCAGGCGATCGCGGCGGCAGTCGCAAGAGAGATCGCCGACGGCGAATCCCTGCTGATCGACACCGCCAGCACCAACATCTATGTCGCCGAGGCGCTGCAGGGGCATCGCGCGCTCACCGCCATCACCAATTCCGCGCCGATCGCCCAGCGCCTGTCGCAAGGCCAGGACAGCAAGGTCCTGCTGGCCGGCGGCGAGGTCCGCGCCGATGACAGCGCCGCCTTCGGCCCCTCGACTCTCGCCTTTCTGGAGCAGTTCCAGGCCGACACCGCGATTATCTCGGCGGCGGCGATCAACGCCGAGACCGGGGTGATGGACAACCATCTCTGCGAGGCCGAGGTCTGCCAGACGCTGATCCGCCGCGCCCATCGCGTGATCCTCGCCGCCGACCACACCAAGTTCGCGGCTCAGGGCCTAGTGGTCGCCTGCCGGTTTGCCGACATCGATCTCCTGATCACCGACGGCGCGCCGCCGCCGGAGATCGCCCGGCGCCTGGAAGCTGCCGACGTTGAGGTGCAGATTGCGGGTTAGGCCCGAGGTCGGGACCGAGCCGGTCCACCCGAGCGTGACCCGTTTCGTTGCCGCGGTGGTTCGCGCGACCGCCGTTCTGTCCGCAACCATAGTGATGGGCATTGTGATGAAGCCGGCTTTGGCGACACCTCCCGCCTCCCCCTTCCCGACCGATGGCGTCGCGCATCCGGAGCTTTGGCCCGAGGCGCACAGCACCGGGCTGGTCGATGCCGCGACCGAGGATTTCATCACCGACCTCATGTCGAAGATGACCCTGCGCGAGAAGGTCGGGCAGATGATCCAGGGCGACACCGAGACGATCCGCCCGGAGGACCTCAAGGACTATCCGGTGGGCTCGGTGCTCTCCGGCGGCAATTCGGCGCCGCTCGACGCCAGGGACGACGCGCCGGTCGCCGACTGGATCCGTACCACCGAGGCGTTCCGCAAGGCATCGTTCCAGCCGCGTCCAGGCCACATTCCGATCCCGATCATCTACGGAATCGATTCCGTGCACGGCGCCTCGAACTTCAAGGGCGCCACTGTCTTCCCGCACAACATCGGCCTCGGCGCAATGCACGATCCGGCGCTGATCGAGGAGATCGGGCGGGTGACCGCGGCCGAGACCGCGGCGGCCGGCGTCGACTGGGCCTTCGCCCCCGCGGTCGCGGTGCCGCGGGACGATCGCTGGGGCCGCAGCTACGAGGGCTATGCCGAGCTGCCGGACATCACCCGCGCATACGCCGCCGCCATGGTGCGCGGACTCCAGGGCGAGCCCGGCAAAGCGCGCATTCAGGCCGGAAACGTCGCCGCCACGGTCAAGCACTTCCTCGGCGACGGCGGCACGAGCGGCGGCGTCGACCAGGGCGATGCGCGGATCTCCGAGCAGGACCTGATCGCGATCCATGCGCCCGGCTACATCTCCGGCATCGAGGCCGGCGCCATGACCATCATGGTCAGCTTCTCCTCCTGGAACGGCGTCAAGATGCA
>DATKNM010000440.1:0-3551 GCA_035541335.1 Binatia bacterium | reverse complement strand
CCGGCGCGGGACGCGGTCTGGGTACTGGTGGCGGGATCTTCCTGGGTGGCGGCCATGTCGGCGCCGGCCGGCGTCGTGTCGGTCTTGCCGTTGCCGAACAGCATCGCCTCGATGTTGCCGCCGATATCCTTGCCGGTCGTGTCCTTGACCGCGATGTCGGCGACGGCGCCGAGGAGGCTGATGCCGCCGAGCGGACCCATGGGGATGGCGCCCAGCAGCTCGGAAGCGCCATAGGCCTGGTCGCCGGTTACGGCGCGATAGATCTGGGCGACGATCGGGATGTGCTGCAGCGGATTGATCAGGTCGAGGAAGTCGTCCCAGCCGAACTTTCCGTCGGGGCCGAAGAACAGCTGCCGCGCGCCCGGTGTCTCATCGACCACCCAGCGCTTGCCGGCAAGGCGCAGCTCCTTCTGCTGGTCCTTGTCCGGCGGATTCTTGAGATGCACGAGGTTCGGATCGGAGGGCGCCGGTTTCGCATCCGAGGAAGAAGCCTTCGCGGCATCGCTCGTGTCGGCCCCGGTCGCGTTGGAATCAGTGGCGGTCGAGGCCGTCTGCACCGGATCACTGCTGCGCGAGAAGGTCGGCGCATCGTCGCCGGTCTCGGCCGATGCCGTCTGCGCGCCGGACCCGGCTGCATTGCCGGCGCGAGAGAAGCTCGGCGGTTGATCGCCGGTCGTGGCCGGCTGTGCTGCCTGAGCGGCGTTGAGGGGTGAGGCATTGAGCGGCGCAGCGTTGAGCGGCGCGCGCAAGCCGGTGAGCCGGACCGGCGTCGCCATCGGCGCTGGCTGGACCGCGGACCTGGCGGCGGCCGCATAGGCCGCCATCGCCGAGGCCTGGGCTGTCGCTGCGGCGCCGCTCTGCGGATCGCCGGCTAGGCCCTCGGCGGGTGATCCGGCGATATATCCGGTCGGATCGCCGGTTCCTGGAATGCTGGTCTGGCTTCCGACCAGGGCGGCAAATTGTGCCGGGCTCAGGGTCGGAATCTGGAAGGTCCTGGGCGCCATCGGGACCGGCAGGCCTCCGACCCCGGCCGCCGCGCGGGCGGCCTGCTGGGCCGCGAGTTCCCGCGCAAAGGCGGCTTGGTCGATGGAACCAGGGCGCAGCAACCCACCAGATATCCCACCCATGGACCCGGGCGACGCCACTGGTGGTGCCAGGGCGGGGGCATTGGTGGCATCAAACAGGGCGGCGTTGGCGTTCATCGGCCCATTCCACTCCGAAATGGAGCAGAGGAATGGTCGCAAGGGCCGTGCCAGTGGAGGCGGAGAAACGGCCGCTAGAACATATGACCGAAGCGGACCGCCTTGGTGCTGAGATAGCGCTCGTTGTGATCGTTCGCCGGGAAGATGTGCGGCACCCGCTCGGTGACCGTCACCCCGCACTGCGCGAGGCCCTTCACCTTCTCCGGATTGTTGGTCAGGAGACGCACCGCGGCGATGTCGAGCTGGCGCAGCATCTCCGCCGCCGGCTGATAGACCCGCTCGTCGGCGCCGAAGCCGAGTTGCAGGTTGGCTTCCAGCGTGTCGGCGCCGGCATCCTGCAGGCGATAGGCGCGGAGCTTGTTGACGAGGCCGATGCCGCGACCCTCTTGTGCCAGATAGAGCAGCACGCCGCTGCCGGATTTCGCGATCTCGTCGATGGCGCCGCGCAGCTGGTCGCCGCAGTCGCAGCGCAGCGAGCCCAAGAGATCGCCGGTGAAGCATTCAGAATGGAGTCGCGTCAACACGGGTCGCGCGGTGTCGAGGGTGCCGATGACGATGGCGAGGTGCTCCTTGCCGCCGTCGGAGGGACGGAAGGCGATGATCTCGGTCTCGATCTCGCCCACCAGCGGCACATGCGCCGAGCCGACGCGCTTCAATCCCGCTGCGGCGCTGCGGCGATAGGCGATCACGTCGCCGGCGGCGAGCCGGAAGGGCTCGGCCACGATGCCTTCGAGCTTCGTCCGCGGCATCGCGGCGACGACGGCCGACGGCAGCAGCCGGGCCGCCTTCGCGAGCTCGATCACGGCCTGGCACAGCACGGCCGGCACGTTGCCGCCGTCAGCGAGATCGAGCAGGTTGGGATCGATCGGCTCCGCCGTCGGATCCGCGAGCTGGCGGAGGACATCGGCGGAGATCGCCGAGGGCAGCGTCAGCAGTCGGAAGCGCTCGATCGCGGGAGAGTTCCCTTTCGACGGCTGCGCCGTCGCGCCGAGACCGAGGCGAACGGCGCGTTCGGTGGTGAGCAGCAGATGCGCGGCGCCGGATCCGGCGTCCTCGGCGGCGCTCAGCAGCCAGGCGAAGCCCGGCTCCTCGATCAGCTCCGCGGCGATCGCGACGGCCGCCTCGTTGCCGGCGGAGACCGCGATGGCGCCGCCGCGCCGCAGCTCCGAGAGCGCGCGGGCGACATTGGCCAGGGAAGAAACCTGAGGCGTGGAAACGCTTTGCGCGAAAGGATCTGCGAAGGTCATCGGTTAACGTCCTGCGCCGGATATGGCGCTCTGACCCGTGAAAGGTCAAGCCCACACGCCTATTTATGGAACGGCATTATGGAGCGGCGCATGATCGGTAATAAAGTTACCCACCGCCTTGAAACGACAGGCTTTCCGGTGTTAGCTGGCGGCGAAACCGAGGAAAGACCCATCATGGCCGACGCCGCCACGAAACGTATCCTGCTGGTCGATGACGACGAGGCCCTGCGCAAGACGCTGGCCGAGCAGTTGAGCCAGAACGGCGAGTTCGAATGCCTGGAAGCCGGCAGCGGCGCCGCGGCGCTGGAGATTGCCCGCGCCGAGAAGTTCGATGCCGTGCTGCTCGACGTCGGTCTGCCCGATGCCGACGGGCGCGAAGTCTGCCAGCAGCTGCGCCGCGCCCATGTCTCGGTGCCGATCATCATGGTCACGGCATCCGGCGGCGAGATCGACACCATCAAGGGGCTCGATTCCGGCGCCAACGACTACATCGCCAAGCCCTTCCGCCTCGGTGAGCTGGTGGCGCGGCTGAAGGCGCATCTCCGCCAGCACGCCTTGAGCGAGGACGCGGTGCTGGTGATCGGCCCCTATACGTTCAAGCCGAACGTGAAGATGCTGATCGAGGAGAAGCAGAACAAGAAGATCAGGTTGACCGAGAAGGAGACCTCGATCCTGAAATACCTCTATCGCGCAGGCCAGCGGCCGGTCGGCCGCGACACGCTCCTCGGCGAGGTCTGGGGCTACAATGCGGGCGTCACCACCCACACGCTCGAGACCCACATCTATCGCCTGCGCCAGAAGATCGAGAAGGATCCGGCGAAGGCGCAGATCCTGGTCACCGATTCCGGCGGCTATCGCCTGGTCCCCTGAAGCCTTCCAGGGTCTGAACCTCAGACCCTGGGGCCGATCTTGCCGCCCCAATGCGATTCGCCGCGCACGGCGATTTCGATCTCGGCGCGGCCGATCCCGATATCGCGCAGCATGTAGTCGGGCTGCTTCAGCAGAAGCGCCTCGTCGCGGCGGATGCGGCGCCAGCGCAGAAAGCGCTCGAGCAGCCGCGCCAGCAGGCCGTGGCTCGCGGCCCGCGCCTGGCGCTCGATGG
>DATKNM010000439.1:0-3666 GCA_035541335.1 Binatia bacterium | reverse complement strand
CCGTCGGCTCCGCGCTCAGCTTCACCTTCGCGGTATCCTTCGCCGGCTTCCGCTTCGCCGGCGCCAGGTACTCGATCATGCCCTCGCGTCCGCCTTCGCGGCCGAAGCCGGATTCGCGGTAGCCGCCGAAGCCGGCGGCGGCGTCGAACATGTTGGTGCCGTTGATCCAGACCACGCCGGCCTTGATCCGCGCCGCGAGTTCGAGGCAGCGGTCGATGTTCTCCGACCAGACCGAGGCCGAGAGCCCGTAGGCCGAGTTGTTGGCGAGCGCTGCCGCCTCGTCCGGCGTGCGGAAGGTCATGCCGGCGAGCACTGGACCGAAGATCTCGACCTGGGCGATGGTGGAGGCGGGCGCGACGTCGGTGAACAGCGTCGGCGGGAAGAACCAGCCTTTGCCCGGCATCGGCGTCGCGGGCTGCCAGCACGCGGCACCCTCCTGCCTGCCTTGCTCGACCAGCTTGGTGATCCGCTCGAGCTGCACCTTGGCGACGATGGCGCCGATGTCGATCGACTTGTCCAAAGGGTCGCCGACCCGCAGCGTCTCCATGCGCCGCTTCAGCTTGTCGTAGAAGCGCTCGGCGACACCCTCCTGCACCAGCAGGCGCGAGCCTGCGCAGCAGACCTGGCCCTGGTTGAACCAGATCGCATCCACGACGCCCTCGACCGCGCTGTCGAGGTCGGCGTCGTCGAACACGATGAAGGGCGACTTGCCGCCCAATTCCAGCGAGAGTTTCTTGCCGGTGCCGGCGGTCGCCTTGCGGATCTCGCGCCCGACCTCGGTCGAGCCGGTGAAGGCGATCTTGTCCACGTCCGGATGCTCGACCAAAGCGGCGCCGGTGGTGCCGTCGCCGGTCACGATGTTGAGCACGCCCTTCGGCAGCCCGACCTCGTCGCAGATTTCAGCAAGCGCGAGCGCGGTCAGCGGCGTGTATTCCGCTGGCTTCAGCACCACGGTGTTCCCGGCGGCAAGCGCGGGGGCCACTTTCCAGGCCAGCATCAGCAGCGGGAAATTCCAGGGGATGATCTGGCCGCAGACTCCGACCGGGCCTAAGCCGGGGAACTCGCTCTGCAGCAGGGCTGCCCAGCCGGCATGGTGATAGAAATGCCGCGCCACCAGCGGCACGTCGATGTCGCGGGATTCCCGGATCGGCTTGCCGTTGTCCAGGCTCTCCAGCACGGCGAGGAAGCGTTCGCGCTTCTGGACGTGCCGGGCGATGGCGTAGAGATATTTCGCGCGTGTCTCGCCCGACGCCTTGGACCAGGCGGGAAACGCCTCCTTCGCCGCCGCGACCGCGCGGTCGATGTCGCCTTTGGTGCCTTGGGCGATCCGCGCCAGCACCGATGCATCGGCCGGGTTGCGGGTCTCGAAGAACTGCCCCTCGAGCGGCCCGCGGAACTCGCCGCCGATATAGTGGCGAAAGCCCGGCTGGTGCTTGGCGAGCCAGGCGGTGACGGCATCCTTCGCCTCCGGCGCCGGCCCGTAGTCCATGGTGCGAAGAATTTCTTTGACGGTGCTCATGTTCAGGCCATCGCGTGCCGGTTCAGGGCCGCATAGCGGCCGGTGACGAAGTGCTCGATCTGACGCTCGATGTCGCCCAAGAGCGAGCTCGCGCCGATGCGGAAGAGATCCGGCTCGAGCCAGTCGCGGCCGAGCTCCTCCTTCATCAGGATCTGCCAGTTCATCGCGTCCTTCGCGGTTCTGAGGCCGCCCGCCGGCTTGAAGCCGATCTTATATCCCGTCAGCCCCAGGTAGTCGCGGATCGCGCGGACCATCACCAGCGAGACGGGCAGGGTGGCGTTCACCTCCTCCTTGCCGGTCGAGGTCTTGATGAAGTCGGCGCCGGCCATCATCGCCGTCATGCTGGCGCGATAGACATTGCGCAGTGTCTTCAAGTCGCCGGTCGCGAGAATGGTCTTCAGATGTGCCGGGCCGCAGGCGGCGCGCATCGCCGCGATCTCGTCGTATAGCGCAGTCCAGTCCTGGCCGAGCACATGGGCGCGGGTGATGACGATGTCGATCTCTCCGGCGCCGTCGGCGACCGCGCGGCGGATCTCTTCCAGACGGAGATCGAGCGGCATCAGGCCGGCCGGAAACCCGGTCGCGACGGAAGCGACGGGAATGCCGGATCCCTTCAGCGCCGCCACCGCCGGCTTCACCATGGTCGGATAGACGCAGACTGCGCCCACCCGCGGCGGGTCATCGGAGAGACCCAGCGCCTCCACGAGATCGGCGCGCAGCGGCGCCTTCGCCTTCGCGCAGAGCCGGTGCACCCGCGCCGGCGTGTCGTCGCCGGCAAGCGTGGTCAGGTCGATGCACTGGATCGCCTTCACCAGCCAGGCAGCCTGGTATTCCTTCTTCACCGTGCGCCGCGTCGGCAAAGTCGCCGTACGCCGTTCGACCGCGGAGAGGTTCACGGTGGGGCCGAGAACTGCTTCCTCGTTGAACGGAATGCCGGTGTTGCGCCGCTGGTTGTGGCCGGACTCCGTGTGGGCCGGTTCGCGTTTGGGGGCTGTCGCGAGGTTCATGTGGGCTCACTCCTGGACGGCGACCTTGCGACCCGGCCGGAACCAAGTCAAGGCGTCCCGCTTGCCGAAAATCCGCCGCTTTTCAACCGCGCAGGGCTGGATTTCGCGTTCTTCGCCCGGCATGCTGGCGTTCATGAGCCAGCCTGCCGCGAAAGACCCGCTGCTGCAGCCTTTCACGCTGCGTCACCTCACTCTCAAGAACCGGATCATCTCCACCAGCCACGAGCCGGCCTATTCTGAGGACGGCCTCCCGAAGCTGCGCTACCAGCTCTATCATGAGGAGAAGGCCAAGGGCGGTTGCGCTCTCACCATGATCGGCGGTTCCTCGGTCGTGGCGCCGGATTCGCCGCCGGCCTTCGGCAATCTTCTCGCCGGCGACGACGCCATCGTCCCGCATCTCCAGGAACTGGCGCGCCGCGTCCACGCTTATGGCTGCGCGGTGATGTGCCAGATCACCCATCTCGGGCGCCGCACCAACTGGAACAAGGCGGACTGGCTGCCGGTGATCTCCGCCTCGCCGACCCGCGAGCCGGCGCATCGCAGCTTCCCGAAGGAGATGGAGGATTTCGACATCGCCCGCGTGGTGAAGTCCTACGGCGCTGCGGCGCGACGCTGCCGCGAGGGCGGGCTCGACGGTGTGGAGATCGAGGCCTACGGCCATCTGTTCGACGCCTTTCTCTCGCCGGCCACCAACAAGCGCGGCGATTCCTACGGCGGCTCGCTCGAGAACCGGATGCGCTTCGGCACCGAGGTGCTGCAGGAGATCCGCCGCCAGGTCGGCGCCGATTACATCGTCGGCATCCGCATTGTGGTCGACGAGATCGACCTCGAGGATGGGATCAAGTTCGAGGAGGGGTTGGAAGTCGCCCGCCGCTTCGAGGCCGCGGGCCTGATCGATTTCGTCAACGTCATCCGCGGCCATATCGAGAGCGACGAGGCCTTGTCGCACGTGATCCCGGTCATGGGCACGCCGGCCGCGCCGCATCTCGACATGGTGAGGCGGGTGAAGCAGGCGCTGAAAGTCCCGGTGCTGCACGCGGCGCGCATCGCCGACGTCGCGACCGCGCGCCATGCCGTCGCCAGCGGCGCCGTCGATTTGATCGGCATGACCCGCGCCCATATGGCGGACCCGCACATCGT
>DATKNM010000438.1:0-3838 GCA_035541335.1 Binatia bacterium | reverse complement strand
GCCGTCATCTGGATCTGCCGCGCGATCAGGATGCCGACGCCGCCGCCGATCACCAGGGCGATCAGGATCGAGAGATAGGCGTGGACGCTGGGCAGCAGCAGGGTGGTCACGATCGCGAGGATCATGCCGCCGATGCCGTAGCGCAGGCCGCCGCGCGAGGTCTCGGGGCTGGAAAGGCCCCGGAGCGACATGATGAAGCAGATCGCGGAGATCAGATAGAGAAAGGTGGCGAGATCCTGGCTCACGTCACTTCGCTCCCTTCACCGGCTCTTTCTTCTTGAACATCGAGAGCATCCGATATGTCACCAGGAAGCCGCCGCAGATGTTCACCGCGGCGAGCGCGACCGCAACGAGACCCATGGACTTCGAGAAGTCGAACCCGATCGGGCCGGCGGCGATCAGCGCGCCGACGATGATCACCGAGGAGATGCCGTTGGTGACCGCCATCAGCGGCGAGTGCAGCGCCGGCGTCACGCGCCAGACGACGTAGTAGCCGACAAAGCAGGCCAGCACGAAGACGGTGAAGAGCTGCACGAACGGCGTGTGGCCGGACTGCTCGGCCGCCGCCTGCACCGCCATGGAGGTGATGTCCTGCGACAGCTTGCCGGCCTGCGCCGCCAGGTTCTGCGCGCCGTTGGCGAGGTCGATCGCCTGCTGCGAAAGTTGGTCGGGATTCATCGGTGTTCCCCTCAGCCCTTGAAGTTCGGATGGATCACCTGGCCGTCGCGGGTCAGCGCGACGCCCTTCACGATCTCATCCTCCCAGTTGACCTTCAGCGCCTTGGTTTCCTTGTCGATCAGGAGCTGGACGAAATTCAGCAGGTTCTTGGCGTAGAGCGTCGTCGAATCGACGGCGATCCGGCTCGGCACGTTGGCGTGCCCGACGATCTTGACGCCGTGCTTCTCCACGACCTTGTCCAATTCCGAGAGCGCGCAGTTGCCGCCCTGCTCCACGGCGAGATCGATGATCACCGAGCCCGGCTTCATCGACTGCACCATATCCGCCGAAACGAGCTCGGGCGCCTTGCGGCCGGGGATGAGCGCCGTGGTGATGACGATGTCCTGCTTCTTGATGGTCTCGGCGATCAGGGCCGCCTGCTTCGCCTGATATTCGGCGCTCATCGGCTTCGCGTAGCCGGCGGTGGTCTCCGCCTGCTTGAACTCCTCATCCTCGACCGCGACGAAAGTGGCGCCGAGGCTGGTGACCTGCTCCTTCGCGGCCGGGCGCACGTCGGTCGCGCTGACGATGGCGCCGAGGCGACGCGCGGTTGCGATCGCCTGCAGGCCGGCGACGCCGGCGCCCATCACCAGGACCCGGGCCGGAGCGACGGTGCCCGCCGCGGTCATCATCATCGGATAGGCCCGGCCGAACTCCGCTGCCGCGTCGATGACGGCGCGATAGCCGGCGAGGTTCGCCTGGGAGGAGAGTACGTCCATGGACTGCGCCCGGGTGATCCGCGGGATCAATTCCATCGCCATGGCGTCGATGCCGCGGGCGGCGTAGTCGGCGATCGCCTCCTTGGTGTTGTAGGGATTGAGGATCGCCGCCAGCACCGCGCCCTTCTTGATCGGCCCGAGCTCGTCCGGCCCCCCTTCCGCGCCGGTCAGCGGGCGCTGCACCTTCAGCACCAGATCGGCGTCGCCGAGGGCCGCGGCGGCATCGGCCACGATCTCCGCGCCGGCCGCCTTGAAGGCGTCGTCGGTGATCGCGGCGCTGAGGCCCGCCCCGGTCTCGATCACCACCCGGGCGCCGAGGCCGACATATTTCTTGACGGTGTCCGGCGACACGGCGCAGCGGCGTTCATGCGCACGCCGTTCCTTCACAATGCCGATTTTCATGCGACAGCCAGGCCCCTGATTCGTTCGTTACCGTAGGGTTCCGCCCCTGCGGCCGGGGCGTCAATGTGCCCGCTTTTGCGGATGCGAACAAGGGGGCCGGGAGGATGACATCGGGCGGAGATTTCCGCCGGCTTGCCGCGGCGACAGGAACAAATCCGCTGCCGCGCCATTGCTGAGCCGATCGCACCTCGCGCGGACAGCGTGAAGAAAACCCCGCTGCCTCTCTTCCACCCCGCCCGCGCGTTTAAGTCATACAAATCGAGGGACCGACCACGGATTGTGTTTGACTTCGCCGGAGCCCTGATGAATCAATCCATTTGTCTGAGAAATAGCAGCGGTCAACCCGCGCCTTCTGCCGGCAAGAGTCAGGGATTCTCACCATGCTGGGCGATCGGACAATCTTCGCGGAGCCACGGCTGAACACGGCGCGGGGTCGCTGATGGCGGTGCGCGACTACCGTAACATCGTCAAGGCCGAGCAGATTGATCTCTGGTACGGCAACGTGCGCGCGTTGCACCAGGTCGACCTCGCGATCGGCCGCAACGAGATCGTCGGCCTGATCGGCGACAACGGCGCCGGCAAGTCGACGCTGATCAAGGCGATCACCGGCGTGGTGCGCCCGACTTCCGGCCGGCTCTACATCCGCGACGAGTTGGTGGACTGGAACGCCTATTCGGTCAGCAAGTCCCACGCGCTCCGCTTCGAGGCGGTCTATCAGGAGAAGTCGCTCGGCGAGAAGCAGCCGCTGTGGCGCAACTTCTTCGTCGGCCGTCAGATCACCAACCGCTTCGGCTTCATCAACGTGAAGGAGGAGCGGCGGATCGCCAACGAGATCCTGAAGAACCAGATCGGCCTCCGCGGCGTCGGCATCGACGCCGACGCCACCGTCTCCAAGCTCTCCGGCGGCGAGCGCCAGGGCATCGCCATCGGCCGCGCCATGTATTTCGACGCCGACCTCATCGTGCTCGACGAGCCCACCGTCGCTCTCGCGATCAAGGAGGTGCAGAAGGTGCTCGACTTCGTGCGCTCGATCAAGGAATCGGGCCGCGCCTGCATCTACATCGAGCACAATCTCGCGCATGTTCACGGCCTCGCCGACCGGCTGGTGGTGCTGGACCGCGGCCGCATCGTCGCCGACATCAAGTCCGGCGAGATGAGCCTCGAGGAACTGACGCGGTTCCTGATCGACTTGCAGCAGACCGGCGACGAGGCGCGCCGCATGGGGAACCGGCCGTGAGCCAGGATTCGGTGCGCGAGGCGAAGCCGGCCGCCGCCTCTCATGCGGCGCTCCCCTGGTGGCGGCGGGTCGAGGGCCTGCCGATCATCGTGGTGTTCGCCGCGCTGATCGCGCTCTTCATGGCGCTCTCGCCGGAGGTGTTCCTCGGCTGGCCGATCTATCTCTCGTTCCTGACCACGGTGCCGCCGATGCTGATCCTGGCGCTCGGCCTGACGCTCATCATCGCCGCCGGCGAGATCGACCTCTCCTTCCCTTCGGTGGTCGCCTTCTCCGGCTTCCTGTTCGCCTGGTTCACCCGGACCTACGACCTCCCGTGGGTGGGCGCCGTGGCGGCGCTGCTGGGCGGCGCGCTGGTCGGCTGGCTGAACGGCGTGCTGGTCGCCTGGCTCGGCATCCCGTCGATCATCGCCACGATCGGCACCCAGTTCTTCTGGGCCGGGATCGCGACCGTGCTCTCCGGCGGGCTCTCCTACAGCCTCAGGACGGTGGACGGCACGGCGATCTACGCGATCTTCGCCGGCGAGGTCGGCGGCGTCCTTCCCATGCAGGCGCTCTGGGCGATGCTGTTGGCGGTTGCGATCTGGTTCGTGCTCAATCGCCACCGCTTCGGCGAGCACCTGCTTTTTATCGGCGACAATGCCGAGGTCGCACGGGTGGTGGGCATCAATGTCGGCCGGGAGAAGATGAAGGCCTTCGTGCTGATGGGCGTCATCGGCGCCATCTCCGCCGTGCTGCTCACGCTGGAGAACAAGAACTTCTTCTC
>DATKNM010000437.1:0-4333 GCA_035541335.1 Binatia bacterium | reverse complement strand
GGGATCGATGATGAAGCCGGAGCCGAGCGCGGTCGCCTTGCGCTTCATCGGGCTCTTGCCCTGGTTCTGGTTCTGCATGAACTGCTTGAAGAACTGCTCGAAGGGCGAGCCCTTCGGGAAGTCGAACGGCATGTCCTGCTGCGCGTCCGCGGTCTCCACATGGGTCGAGGAGATGTTGACGACCGCCGGGGTCACTTTGGCGGCGAGGTCGGCGAAGGTCGCCGGCACCATCTGGACGGTGGTGTTGTTGTCGGCGAAAGCCGGCGGCACGACGGTGACGCCATGATAGGCGAGGCCGCCCACCAAAGCGGGGACGCCGACCATGGTGGCTGCGGTTGCCGCCAAGGCGACCCGGCGCGCCACCCGGTTCTGCTTCAGGAATTGCAACATGGGAGAGATTCCTCCGGTGAATTTGCTGATGTGGCGGCGGGTCTGCTCGCCGGCCTGTTCTGACCAGCATATTGGAGCATCAGTGCATCCTGGCGATGACGAGCAAACGGTTGATTGGTAACGGATTGCGACGCACGGTCAGGCTGTTACAATCGGTTACCCTTTTCCGGTCGCGGCCGCCCGATGGGCTTACAAGATGGGCTCAGGAAGGCAATGACGGCGGCGAGCGGGCGGGGACCGCGCGCCGCCATTGGAATCGGGTATTGGCGCAGTCCGAACGAGGAACATGGAGAAGACCCCGCATATCCTGATCGTCGATGACGATCGAGAAATCCGCGATTTGCTGTCGCGGTTCCTGCAGAAGCACGGCTTTCGCGCCAGCACGGCGGCCGACGGTCGCGAGATGCGCAAGATCCTGGCCGACGCCCGGATCGACCTCATCGTGCTCGACGTGATGATGCCGGGCGAAACCGGGCTGCAGATCTGCAGCCAGCTCCGGGCGCAGGGCATCGCCGGCGCTTCCGGCGCCGGCTCCGCCCGCATCCCGATCATCATGTTGACGGCGGCCGGCGAGGACACCGACCGCATCGTCGGTCTCGAGATGGGTGCCGACGATTACCTGCCGAAGCCGTTCAATCCGCGCGAGCTCCTGGCGCGGATCCGCGCCGTGCTCCGCCGCAGCGAGGATGTCGGCCGCGCCGTCGCCGATCCCGACCGGCCGCCGGTGCTGCGCTTCAGCGGCTTCGCCCTCGATCTCGGCGCGCGGCGCTTGCACGGTCCGGACGGGCGGGAGATCGATCTCTCCGCCGGCGAGTTCGACCTGCTCTCCGCCTTGGCGCAGCGGCCCCGCCGGGTGCTGTCCCGCGATCAGCTTCTCGACCTTTGCAAGGGTCGCGCCGCCCAGCCCTTCGATCGCAGCATCGATGTCCAGGTGGGTAGGCTCCGCCGCAAGATCGAGCCCGACCCCGCCGATCCCCACATCATCACCACGGTGCGCGGCGGCGGCTATATGTTCGCGCCGGATGTGACGCGCGACGGCGCGGAGCTGCCGTCGTCGTCCGCCGGACCGTCTGCCGCCGAAGAGGGAGCCGCCCGATCCGGGGGATGACGTCGTCCGCATGAAATTCCGGCGTTTCGCGCCCGACAGCATCCTCGGATGGCTGGTCCTGATCCTGATTGCGGTGCTGGCGGCGTCGCAGGCGCTGACCACGCTCTATCACAACAACGAGCGCAACGAGGCGATCCTGGAGATCGAGGATCTCCGGGCCGCGGAGCGCGTGGCGGCGAGCGCCGCGCTGCTGCAGCATACGGCGCCGGTGTTCCGGCAGGGCTTCGCCGCCTCGATCAGCGTGCCGTCGATGACCGTCGCCGCCAGCAACACGCCGAACGTCCCCGAGGATCCCACCACCGACAGCCGTCTCACCCATCTCGGCAACGCCGTCTCGGACCGGCTGCACGGCAATTTCTGGGAAGAGGTGCGGGTCGGCCGCGCCCAGCCCAGCGAGGAGCAGCGCGCCCATGGCGTCGTGCCGGTCCGGGTCGCGATCGCGCTCCGCGACGGCACCTGGCTCGACTTCGAGTTCGCGGCGATCGAATCGCTGCCGCTTGCCTCGCCGCGCTTCCTGGTGCTGACGGCGTTCAGCATCCTGCTGGTGCTGGCCTTGAGCGTGATCGCGCTGCGGCGGGTCACCAATCCGCTGGACAGCCTCACCCGCGCCGCCGAGGCGCTCGGCCGCTCCGGCCGCACCGAGGCCCTGGAGGAGAGCGGCGCCAGCGAGGTGCGCCGCGCCGCCCGCGCCTTCAACGAGATGCAGGACCGGATCCGCCGCCTGATCGAGGATCGCATGCAGATGGTGGCGGCGATCTCCCACGACCTCCGGACGCCGATCACGCGGTTGAAGCTGCGCGCCGAGTTCATCGACGACGCCGAGCAGCGCGAGAAGATGCTGCGCGATCTCGACGAGATGGAGACCATGATCAAGTCCACCCTGGCCCTGGCGCGCGAGGATGCGAACCCGGAGCCATCGACGCGTCTCGATCTCGCGAAGCTGGTCGCAGACGCGGTCGAGGGGATGACCGATGTCACGCTGGAGATCGATCCCGCGCTCGGCGACGGCGACAGCCGGGTGGATGCCCCGCCGATCGCCTTGAAGCGCGCCATCGGCAACCTGGTCGAGAACGCCGTCGTCTATGGCAAGAAGGCGAAGGTGCGCCTCACTGCGACCGCCAAGGAGTTCGAGATCGCGATCGACGACGAGGGTCCGGGCATCCCCGAAAGCGAGCTCGACCGGGTGTTCCGGCCGTTCTATCGGCTGGAGGCTTCACGCAACCGTGAATCCGGCGGGGCCGGCCTCGGCCTCGCCATCGCCCGCAGCGTGGTGCGCGGCCACGGCGGCGATATCGTCCTGAAGAACCGGCCGGAAGGCGGGTTGCGGGCGACGATTTCGCTACCGCGGTAACCGACCCGCAATGGACAAGGGGCGGGTCGGCTCCTATCCTTGCCGCAACGATCAAGACCAGGAGATGGGAGGGGAAGATGAAGCTGCATTGCCACCCGCTGTCGACCACGAGCCGCTGCGTGATGTTCTTCGTCGAGGACGCCGGCATCAAGGTCGAGCTCGTGACGGTCGATCTTTTCACCGGCGAGCACACCAAGGAGCCGTTCGCCAACATGAATCCCAGCAAGATGGTGCCGGTGCTGGACGATGACGGCTTCATCCTGACCGAGAGCTCGGCGATCCTGAAATACATCGCGGAGAAGGCGGGCTCGCCCGCTTATCCCGCCGGCGACATCAGGGCGCGGGCGCGGATCAACGAGTCGATGGACTGGATCAACGTCAACTTCTACCGCGACTTCGGCTACGGCCTCATCTACCCGCAGATCTTCCCGAACCACAAGCGGCCGACCGACGAATCCCAGAAGGTGACGCTGGACTGGGGCAAGGAGCGCTCCCAGGGTTGGCTCGGCATCCTCGATGCGAAGATCCTCGGCAAGCGCAAGTTCCTTGCCAGCGACACGCTTTCGATCGCCGACTACTTCGGCCTCGGCATCCTCACCAGCGGCGAGCTGGTGGGGTGCGAGTTCAAGGCTTTCCCCAACGTGATGCGCTGGCTCGACGCGATGAAGCAGCGCCCCGGCTATGCCAAGGTGTTCGGGCCCTTCAACCAGTTCACCGCCAGTCTGAAGGACAAGCAGTTCGCGCACGTTTAGCGGCCTCGGCGCCGCCCAAGGAGACGCGTCATGATCAAGGGTTTGCATCACAACGCTTATCGCTGCCGCGATTCCGAGGAGACGCGACGCTTCTACGAGGATTTCCTCGGCCTGCCGCTGGCGGGCACGCTCTGGATCAAGCAGACCAAGACCGGCCGCAACACCGACGCGCTCCACACCTTCTATGAGATGGACGACGGTTCCTACCTCGCCTTCTTCGAGGCGCCGGACCGGCCCTTCTCCTTCAAGGAACAGCACGACTTCGACCTCCACATCGCGCTCGAGGTCGACCACGATTCGCTCATGAAGATGATGGCAAAGGGCAAGTCCGAGGGCCGCGAGGTGCGCGGCATCTCCGACCACGGCTTCATCGATTCGATCTACTTCCGCGATCCCAACGGCTACGTGATCGAATTGACGGCGAAGAAGCCGGGCCGCGAGCAGGACATGGACCCGAAGGTGAACAAGGCCCGCGAGATCCTGGACCGCTGGCAGAAGGGCAAGACGGAAGCGGCGTGATTTCGTCGCTCCCACCGAGGGCCGCCCCACCGTCAACCCCCACTCCGGCTCGCCCCCATCTTGGGGGCGAGAGATATTTAAAGGCGCTGCTCGAAGAGAACGCGAAGGCCGGCTCCTTCTTCCCGCCCCCAAGATGGGGGCGCGGGACGGATAGAGCCCGTCAGTCTGGCGAGAGCCAACTCGATCTCTCTGACCCCCGCCCCCAAGATGGGG
>DATKNM010000436.1:0-3743 GCA_035541335.1 Binatia bacterium | reverse complement strand
TGCGCAGCCTTGGCGCTTCGTGGATGTGGCGTCGCCGGAGCGACGTGCCGCGATCATCGCGAACTATGAGGCGGCGAACGCCGAGGCGCTCGGCGGATATCGGGGCGAGCGGGCGGCGCTCTATGCATCGCTGAAACTTTCTGGCCTCAAGGAAGCGCCGGTGCATCTCGCTGTATTCAGCGACGAGACCACCGGGCAGGGGCTTGGTCTCGGCCGGCGCACCATGCCGGAGACATTGCGCTATTCCACCGTAACCGCGGTCCACACCTTGTGGCTGGCGGCGCGGGCGCGGGGCCTCGGCCTCGGCTGGGTCTCGATCCTGGATCCGGCGGCGGCGCAGCGCAGCCTCGATGTGCCGGAGAACTGGACCCTGGTCGCCTATCTCTGCATCGGCTGGCCGGTCGAGGATCATGCGGAACCGGAGTTGCAGCAGCGGGGTTGGCAATCCCGCGAGGCGGCCTGCCGTCAGGTGCTGCGGCGCTGACGGTTTCATTTGGTGAGACTGGCCGGGCTCGACATACCGAGATATTCCACTACAGTCGACGGGGTTGTTCCGATCGTCGGGGTCGCAGGGTTGATGGTCGGGTATGGCGCGGGCGCTAGCATCATCGGCGGATGGTCGATGAGCGGCGCCCGGCAACGGGCAGCGTCGCTTCGAGGCTCTGGATGGTTTCGCGTTCCAAGCTGACTGCGCAGGAAGAGAAGGAGCTGTCACGCTTCCGGCGGCTCGCGGAGGCGACGTTCAGCGGCGTCCTGGTCTATCGCGACGGCGTGATCCTCGAAGTGAATGCGGCGCTCTGCGCGTTCATGGGCTGCGAGGAGCGCGACCTGGTCGGCCACCGGATCACGGAGTTCATCGCCCCCCGCAGCCACGACCGCTTGATCGAGCGCATTGAGGCGGGTCGCTTCGACATCGAGGAATTCGACGTCGTCGTGAAGTCGGGCGACATCCGCACCGTCGAGGTCATCACTCGCGAGATCGATTATGCCGGCGGCCCCGCCCGAGTCACCGCCTTGCGCGACGTGACCGAGCGCAGGCGCGATGAGACTCTGCGCGAGGCCGAGCGCCGCATCCTGACCGGCATCGCCGAGAGCCGGCCGCTGACCGAGGTGCTGGACCACGTGTGCCGCGCCGCCGAGATGGTCTTGCCCGGCGCATATTGTTCCGTCCTCCTGGTCTCGACCGACGGCCGCTGTCTCCGCAGCGGCGCCGCCCCGCATCTGCCGGACGAATACAACAAGGCGATTGACGGTGCGCCGATCGGGCCGAAGGTGGGCTCCTGCGGCACCGCCGCCTTCCGCAAGCAGCCGGTCATCGTCGAGGACATCGCCACCGATCCGCTGTGGGAGGACTTCAAGCATCTCGCTTTGAAGCATGACCTGCGCGCTTGCTGGTCGGTGCCGCTGATCGCCAAGAGCGGCAAGGTGCTCGGCACCTTCGCCACCTATCATCGCCGGCCCTATCGGCCGAGCGCGCACGATCTCGGCGTGATGGACCGGCTGGCCGCTTCTGCCGGAATCGCGATCCAGCGCAGCCAGCTCGACGCGGAGCTGATCGCCGCCCGCGACCGCGCCGAGGCGGCAAGCCGCGCCAAGTCGGAGTTCCTGGCGAATATGAGCCACGAGCTCCGCACGCCGCTGAACGCGATCCTCGGCTTCAGCGAGATGATCTCGAGCCAGGCGCTCGGCCCCGATGCGCGTGAGCGCTACGTGGAATATGCCAAGGACATCCACAGCAGCGGAGACCGCTTGCTGTCCCTGATCAGCGACGTGCTCGACGTTGCGCGGGTGGAGGCGGGTAAGGTCCACATCGACCGCCAGCGCTGCGACATCGCTTCGGTGATCGAGGAGCAGCTGCGCCTGATCCGCCGCGCCTATCCGGAGGTGGCGACCATCGGTGTCCGGCTCGCGGCCGGCTGCCCGGACCTCCACGTCGATCACCGCGCCCTCGGTCAGGTCCTGATGAACGTGATCGGGAACGCCGTGAAGTTCACGCCGGCGGACGGCGCCATCATCGTCTCGGGCGAGTGGCTGGCGCCGGGACTGCGGCTGCTGGTCGAGGACACCGGGCCGGGCATCCCCGCCGACCGGGTGCAGGAGCTCGGGAAGCCGTTCCACCAGGTCGAGGCCGCCTACAACCGGAGCCATTCCGGCACCGGCCTTGGCCTCTACATCTCGCGCTCGCTGATGCGGCTCCATGGCGGCGATCTCGAGATCACCAGCACCCTCGGCAAGGGGACGACCGTCATCCTGGTCTTCCCGGAAGACTGCGTGATGCGCGACCATCCGTCCGATGCCGCGGAGCCGTCAGAGGACAAGCTCGCCTTCGCCGGACGCTGAACTACAGCCCGATCTGTCCGCGATGCCGGAGCAGGTGGTCGGCCAGCACCACGGCCATCATCGCCTCGCCGACCGGAACCGCGCGAATGCCGACGCAGGGGTCATGGCGACCGGTGGTGGATGTTTCAACTTCATCGCCGGAGATCGTGACGCTCTTCCGCGGCGTGTGGATCGAGCTCGTCGGCTTAACGGCGAAGCGCACGACGACGTCCTGCCCGGTCGAGATGCCGCCGAGGATGCCGCCGGCCTGGTTGGAGAGGAATTTCACCTTGCCGCCCGCCATCCGCATCTCGTCGGCATTCTCCTCGCCGGAGAGCTCGGCGGCGCGGAATCCGGCGCCGATCTCGACACCCTTGACGGCGTTGATGCTCATCATCGCCGCCGCGAGGTCGGCGTCGAGCTTGCCGTAGATCGGTGCGCCGAGGCCGACCGGCACGTTGCGCGCCACCACTTCGACGACGGCGCCGGTCGAGGAGCCGGCCTTGCGCGTTTCGTCGAGATGGCCCTCCCAGCGCTGCACGATCTCGCCGTCGGGCGACCAGAAGGGATTGCGCTCGGTCTCCGCCCAGTCCCAATGCGCGCGATCGATCCGGTGCGGACCGATCTGAATGAGGGCACCCTGGATCTCCACGGGTTTGGGAAGGAGATGATTCAGCACCAGCCGCGCCACGGCGCCGGCGGCGACCCGGCTCGCGGTCTCGCGGGCGGAGGACCGACCGCCACCGCGATAGTCGCGGATGCCGTACTTCGCCCAATAGGTATAGTCGGCGTGGCCCGGGCGGAACTCGTCCTTGATCTTCGAATAGTCCTTGCTGCGCTGGTCCTCGTTCTTGATCAGCAGGGAGATCGGCGTGCCGGTGGTCTTGCCCTCGAACACGCCGGAGAGGATCTCGACCGCATCGGGCTCGCGGCGCTGGGTGACAAAGCGCGACTGGCCAGGCTTCCGCCGGTCGAGCCAATGCTGGATATCCTCGGCCTTGATCGCGATCCCGGGCGGCGTGCCGTCGACCACGCAGCCGATCGCCGGCCCATGGCTCTCGCCCCAGGTGGTGAACCGGTAGAGATGGCCGAAGCTGTTGTGCGACATGGCGGAAGGCCGGGCTTCAGTCGCCGCGGGTGCTGAAGGTCTTCAGCATCTCGGCGAGATCGGCTGCGGCGTCGGTGCGCATCATCCCGACGACGTTGTAGCCGGCATCGACATGATGCAGCTCGCCGGTGACGCCGCGGGAGAGATCGCTGAGGAGATAAAGCCCGGCGCCGCCGACCTCGTCGGTGGTGACATTGCGCTTCAACGGCGCGTTCAACTCGTTCCACCTGAGGATGTGGCGGAAATCGCCGATGCCGGAGGCGGCCAGGGTCTTGATCGGGCCGGCGGAGATCGCGTTCACCCGGATGTTCTCCGG
>DATKNM010000435.1:0-2873 GCA_035541335.1 Binatia bacterium | reverse complement strand
GGTGCCCATCACGCTGGCGTAGCAGGTGTTGAAGTCCATCTCCATGGGATCGGGGAGATCGCGGCAGACGATCGAGCGCTGGTAGAAATGGATGTGGTCCAGCGTGTCGCAGATGCGCGCGATGTCGTAGAGATCCTTGGTGGTCGACTCCCGGTACTCGCCGGTCACCGGATCGACGATATGCACCGCGGCGCCCGCCGTGCCGAAATAGACCCGCTTGCCCCAGGGCTCCATGTCGTGGCGCGGATCCTGGCCGTGGAGGGTGAAGCGCCGCGCCGCCTTCGCCAAAGTGTCCTCGACCAGCGCGCGCGGAAAGATCAGTCGACCCTTGTCGGTGAGCTTCGCGCCCGCCTTGGTCATCACCTCGATGCCCGACGGGATCGCGTCGGCGAGTCCGATCTGCTCCAGGATGTCGAGCGCGGTGTGGTGGATCTTCAAAACGTCCGCATCGGAGAGCGGCTTGTAGCGCCCGCCCTCCATGCCCGACCGCACCGGCCGCTCGTTTTGCGGCAGCGGCGCCGCGCGCATGGCCCGGCGCGCCTCCCGGCCACCGCGCCTTGCACCGGTTTCGGCGCGCGCCGTCTCCGCTTGAGTTCCACTCATGGTCGCGATCCTCGCAGGAGTTTGATTTTGAGCGATTTTCCTGCGCAAGTGGCGTCCGGACAAGCGAGGCTTTTTCATCGACTGATGAATAGAATTCATATTAGAGTCGGCGCATGGCCAAGCGCTCCATCCCCTCCCTGACCGCCTTGCGGAGCTTCGAGGCGGCGGCCCGGCACAAAAGCTTCCGGCGAGCAGCGGAGGAGCTCGGCATCACCCAATCGGCGGTCAGCCACCAGATCGCGGTGCTGGAGGATGCCCTGAAGGTGGCCCTCTTCCGGCGGGTCTCGCGCGGCATCGATCTGACCGATGCCGGGGCGCAGTTCTACCCCTATCTCCGCGACGGCTTCGATCGCATCGCCCAGGGCGCCGCCCTGGTCAGCCGCGCCGAATTGGGCGGCGATCTCACGGTGCAGGTCTATGTGACGGTCGCGGTGCGCTGGCTGATCGCCCGGCTGCACGGCTTCCAGGCGCGGCATCCCGACATCCTGGTGCGGTTCCACACCCGCGACTTCCATTGGGAGTTCGACCCCGCCTTCGCCGATATCGGCATGATCTCGACCACCAAGCCCGACAATCCGGACTTGAGCTACACGCATCTCTTCGATGCGCGGCTGACGCCGATCTGCACGCCGGGCCTGGCACAGGCGGGCATGGGCCTCCGCCAGCCGGCGGATCTCGTGAACCACGCGCTGTTGCAGGTCTATACCGCCGTCGAGGACTGGAACGTCTGGCTCGACGCGGCCGGCGTCCCGCAATTGAAGGGCCGATCCGCCGCCAAGTTCGATTCCTACCTGCTGGCAATCGAGGCCGCGCTGGACGGCCAGGGGGTCGCCCTGGTGCCGCATTTCCTGGCCGCACCCGACATCAAGACCGGCCGCCTCACGCAGCCTTTCGCGCTCGATGTGAAGCAACCCGCACGCTGGTATCTCACTTGCCTGAAGGAGCGCGCCGACGAGCCGCGCATCCGGCGCTTCCGCGACTGGCTCGTCGAACTGGTTGCGGAAGATCCGGTGATCGTGGGACAGAAGAGCGCCTTCGCGGCCCAGTAAGAGGATTGCAGCAATGACCATCGGCGTCGGCGGGAAGACGACGGAACGGGCCCTGGCCGAACTCTCGAACATGACGGCGGGCGTGGCGCCGATCACCGAGAGCGAGTACCGGCAGCGCATCGCCAAGGCCCAGGCGCTGATGCGCGGACGGAACATCGCCGCCCTCTACCTCAACGCGGGGAGCAACCTGCTCTATTTCACCGGCATCCGCTGGTCTCCGAGCGAGCGGATGGTGGGGGCGATCCTCCCCGCCTCCGGCCCGCTGGAGTTCATCGCGCCGAAGTTCGAGGAAGGCACGCTCAACGACAACATGATCGTCACCGGCGCGGTCAAATGCTGGGAGGAGCATGAGAGTCCTTCGGCTCTCTTCGTCCAGATGCTCGACCGGATGTGCCCCGGCGGAACGGCCCGCGTCGGCCTGGACGAGAACCTGCCGTTCACGATGTTCGACAAGATCCGCAATCTCGGCAACCGCTACGACTTCTTCGACGGGACCGAGGTCACCCGCGCCTGCCGGATGCAGAAATCGCCGGCGGAGCTGGCCCTGATGCAGCGCGCCAAGGACATGACCTTCGAGGTCCACAAGGCCGCGGCCAGCATCTTGCGCGAAGGCATCAGCACCACCGAGGTCACCGCTTTCATCGAGGAGGCGCATCGCAAGGTCGGGGCGCCGGGTTCGATCTTCTGCATCGTGCTGTTCGGCCCGGCGACCGCCTTCCCGCATGGCGTCAAGCATCCGCAGATCCTGAAGGACGGCGACATGGTGCTGATCGACACCGGCTGCCGCGTCGGCGACTACAATTCGGACATCACCCGCACCTATGTCTTCGGCGAGCCCAATGAGCGGCAGCGCCGGTTCTGGGAGATCGAGAAGGAAGCGCAGCTCGCCGGCTTCGCCGCCGCGCGGCTTGGGGCGCCTTGCGGCGCGGTCGATCGCGCGGCCCGCGCCAGCCTGGTCGGCAACGGCATGAGCAAGGGATATGCCCTCCCCGGCCTGCCGCACCGCACCGGCCACGGCATCGGCCTCGACGTGCATGAGGGGCCCTATCTCGTCGACAACGACGAGACGCCGCTCGCGGCCGGCATGTGCTTCTCGAACGAGCCGATGATCTGCATCCCGGGCGAGTTCGGCATCCGCCATGAGGATCATTTCTACATGACCGAGACCGGCCCCCGCTGGTTCACCCAGCCTTCGCACACGGTGGACGACCCGTTCGGGCT
>DATKNM010000434.1:0-2198 GCA_035541335.1 Binatia bacterium | reverse complement strand
GAGGCGGCCCTGCATCTGGCCGCCGATGCAGCGCAGGGCGGCCGCCGCAAGCACGCCTTCCGGCGCGCCGCCGCTGCCCATGTAGATGTCGACGCCGCTCTCCGGCTGCGAGGTGGCTATGACGCCGGAGACGTCGCCGTCGGAGATCAGCATGATGCGCGAGCCGGCGCCGCGCACGGCGGCGATCAATTCGGCATGGCG
Source organism: Binatia bacterium (assembly GCA_035541335.1). Classification (GTDB taxonomy): domain Bacteria; phylum Pseudomonadota; class Alphaproteobacteria; order Dongiales; family Dongiaceae; genus Dongia. The sequence continues at coordinate 1,997 of DATKNM010000434.1, read as the reverse complement.
CGGCCGGTCGAGGATGCAGACGACGACGTCGCGAAGATCCATTCCCTTCGCCTTGGCGACCGCCTTCAGGTTCTCCGCGGGCTTGCGGTCGAGATCGACCACGCCGTCGGGCAGGCCCGCGCCGACCGCGATCTTCTCCATGTAGACGTCGGGCGCGTTCAGGAATCCGCCCTCCTCCGCCATCGCCACGACGGCGAGCGCGTTGTGCCCGCCCTTGGCGGTGATGGTGGTGCCTTCCAGCGGATCGAGCGCGATGTCGATCTTCGGCCCGCCGCCGCCGACCTTCTCGCCGATATAGAGCATCGGCGCCTCGTCGCGCTCGCCCTCGCCGATCACCACCGTGCCGTCGATGGCGAGGCTGTTGAGCGCGGTGCGCATGGCATCGACCGCGGCCTGGTCGGCGGCCTTCTCGTCGCCGCGCCCCATCAGGCGCGAGGCGGCCAGGGCCGCCGCTTCCGTCACGCGCACCACTTCGAGCGCCAGGTTCCGATCCATCTTCGTCGCTTTCTGCTATCTCAAGAGAGTTGCTCGATCGACATCACGTGCGGCGGCTCCAGGACCGCCGAGACGCTGCCGAGCTTGTTGACCACGCGGGAGACCTGCGCCTGGCTGGTCTCATGGGTGGTGAGCACCACCGGCACCCGGTCGCCGGGCGCGCGGGCGCGCTGGATCATGGTCTCCATGGAGACGTGCTCGTCGCGCATGATGGCGGCGATCTCGGCGATGACGCCGGGCCGATCGACCACCATCAGCCGCAGGTAGAACGGCCCGACATGGCTGCCCTCGGGCGCCGCCGGGATCTTGCGCAAAGTCGCGGCCGGGGCCGAGAAGGCCGGCAGGATGCGGCCGCGGGCGATGTCCATCAAATCGCTGACCACGGCGGAGGCGGTCGGCCCCTGGCCGGCGCCGCGGCCGATCGAGACGTTCTGGCCGACGAAGTTCCCGTGGGTGACGACGGCGTTGTAGACGCCGTCCACCTTGGCAATGAGGGCGTTCTGCGGAACCATGCAGGCATGAACGCGCTGCTCGATGCCGCGTTCCGTCAACCGAGAGAGCCCCAGCAGCTTGATCCGGTAGCCGAGCTCGTTGGCGTATTCGATGTCCATGGCCGAGACGTTGCGGATGCCGGAAATCCGAATCCCGGCGAAATCCACCTCGCAACCGAAGGCGACGCCGGTCAGGATCGAAAGCTTGTGCGCGGCGTCGATGCCGTCCACGTCGAAGCTGGGATCGGCCTCGGCATAGCCGAGATGCTGCGCCTCCTGGAGCACGTCGGCGAATTCGCGGCCGGTCTCCCGCATCTGCGTCAGGATGTAGTTGCAGGTGCCGTTCAGGATTCCGTAGACCTGCTCGATCCGGTTGGCGGCAAGGCCTTCGCGCATCGCCTTGATGATCGGGATGCCGCCGGCCACCGCCGCCTCGTAGGCGAGCGCGAGGCCGGCCTGCTCCGCACTCCGCGCCAGCGCCGTGCCGTGCTCGGCGAGCAGTGCCTTGTTCGCCGTCACCACATGGCGGCCGTTGGCGATCGCCTTCTCGATCAGCACCTTCGCGACCCCGCCGGCGCCGCCGATGACCTCGACCACCACGTCGACCTTGGGATGGTCGGCGAGCGCCACCGGGTCGTCGCACCAGTCGTATTTCGAGAGATCGACCGCGCGGTTCTTGCGGCGGTCGCGGGCCGAGACCGCGGTCACCTCGATCGGCCAGGGGCAATGCTGGCGGAGGATGTCGCGGTTCTCCTCGAGGAGGCGCACGACGCCGATGCCGACCGTTCCCAGTCCGGCGATACCAACGCGCAAAGCGCGCCCTGACGCGTTTTCAGCAGGCATGATCGAGCGTTATGGCAGAAGGTTGCGGGATCGGGCCAGTACGGCTTCAGATTAGTTCTGGGACAGATAGACTTCCGCCCGGCGATTGCCGGCCTCTCCGGCCGGCGTGCTCTCGGCATAGAGAGTCTGGTTGTCGCCGGCGGCCGCCACCTGCACCAGGGTCGGCGC
>DATKNM010000433.1:0-9279 GCA_035541335.1 Binatia bacterium | reverse complement strand
GCCCCCCACACTCTCGAAGCGGTTGCATAGGGCGCTCGCCGCTGGCGCCACGGCGCTGCTGCTGGCCGGCTGCCAGGTCCCCGCGAATCATCTGAACTATCAGAGCGCCGCCGCGCCGAGCGCGCAGTCGGCCGACCCTTTCATGATGAGCAATTCCGCGGCGCCGAAGCCGAAATCGACGCCGCTTGCCGCGACCCCGGCGGTCGCCAGCGGCGATTCGGTGATCGCGCCCACTGCCTTGCGCCTGACCGGCGACCCGAAGGAGCTGATCGGCCTCGACCACGCGACGGTGCGCCGGGCACTCGGCGATCCCACCCGCATCCGCACCGAACTGCCGGCCCAGGTCTGGCAATACGTGACCGGCGACTGCGTGGTGGATCTCTATCTCTACCAGCAGAGCGGCGCCATGAGGGTCACCTATATCGAGGCTCGCTCCCACACCGCCGAAGCGGCGCCCACCGGCCGCTGCCTGAAGTCGCTGCTGGAACGTCCGACCGCCTCCGCCGAGTGACGACCGGGCTCTAGAGTCCGAGGCTCTAGCCTTCCACCGTCGTCTTGCCCTTGAACTGGCAGATGTCCTTGACGACGCAGACCGGGCAGTCGGGCTTCCTGGCCTTGCAGACATAGCGGCCGTGCAGGATCAGCCAATGATGGGCGTGCAGGCGATAGGGTTCCGGCACGCGCTTCTCCAGCATCGTCTCGACTTCGAGCGGCGTCTTGCCGGGGGCGAGTCCGGTACGGTTGCCGACCCGGAAGATATGCGTGTCGACCGCCATGGTCGGCTGGCCGAAGGCGATGTTGAGCACGACGTTCGCGGTCTTGCGACCGACCCCGGGCAGCGTCTCCAGCACCTCGCGATCAGCCGGCACCTGGCCGCCATGCTCTGCGAGCAGGATCTCGGAAAGCCGGATGACGTTCTTCGCCTTGGTGTTGAAGAGGCCGATGGTCTTGATGTAGCCCTTCAGCTTCGCCTCGCCGAGCTTCAGCATCTTCGCCGGCGTGTCGGCGATCTTGAACAAGGGCTCCGTCGCCTTGTTGACCGAGGCGTCGGTCGCCTGGGCCGAGAGCACCACCGCCACCAGCAGGGTATAGGGGTTGATGTAGTCGAGCTCGCCGCGCGGGTCGGGATTGGCGGCCGCAAGGCGCGCGAAAAACGCTTCGATCTGCTTCTTGTTCAGCATGGCACCCCCGATCGGCGGCAGTCTATACTCCCGCGGCGATGGAAGACCACACGAACGACCGGGCATCTCAACCGGAACGGCCGATCTTCGAGGCACTGCTCTATCCGCGCCGTTCGCTGGGGCGGCAGGGCTATCTGTTCCTGATCGCGGGAACCGCCGTCATCGTCTTCCTCTACGGCCTCGTCTTTCTCCTGCTCGGCGCCTGGCCGATCTTCGGCTTCCTCGGCGGCGAGTGGTTCCTGTTCTGGTTCCTCTTCCGCCGCCATCACCGCGGCGACGAGCGCGCGGAGCGCATCCGGCTCTATGCCGACCATCTGCTGTTCGAGCGCTTCGACCGTCACGGCGGGCACACGGCGGAGCGGCTGCAGCCCTATTGGCTGAATGTGATCCTGGAGCGCGCGGAGGAGCCGGACAACACGCTCTACCTCCGCTCCCACGGCCGCTCGATCGCGGTCGGCGCCTTCCTCTCGCCCCAGGAGCGGCGCGACCTCGCTCGCGAGCTTGGCGATGTCCTGCAACGGCATCGGAGCAGCCCGGCCTTCGGCTGAAATTCCCGCCATGAGCGCCCCCCGCATCGCCGGCGAGGTCCGGCATCCCGGCCTCGCCGATTACGGCCTGCTGTTCGGTCTCTCGCTGTTGTGGGGCTCGTCCTTCTACGCGATCAAGGTCGCGGTCGAGCACGGCATGCCGCCGATGACCCTCGCCTCGCTGCGCGTCGGCATCGGCGCCGTCACCCTGCTCCTCGTCTCGCGGCTTCTCGGCCAGAATCCGCCGGCCGTCGGCGGCCGTCAGGGCAAGCGGCTGTGGCTGCGCATCGTCATTCTCGGCGTCATCGGCAACTCGCTGCCCTTCTTCCTGATCGCCTCCGGCGAAGAGACCACGACCTCGCAGCTGGCCGGCATCCTCATGGCGACCATCCCGATCATGGTCGTCATCCTCGCGCACTTCTTCACCCGCGACGAGCGCCTGAGCTTCGTCCGCTTCGCCGGCGTGGCGCTCGGCTTTGCGGGAATGATCGTGCTGGTCGGCGTCGATGCCCTGCGCGGTCTCGGCGAGCAGGTGGTCGGGCAGTTGCTGATCATCGGCGGCTGCGTCAGCTATTCGCTCTACGGCGTCAACGCGAAGCGCCTGCCGAAGCTGCCGCCGCACATCCTCATCGGCGTGATCCTCGCGGCCGGCTTCTTCGCCATGCTGCCCTTCTGGCTGGTGATCGATCGGCCCTGGGCGTTGGTGTGGGACTGGCGCGCCGTCGTTGCGGCACTCTGGCTCGGCGTCGCCGCGACGGGCGGTGGCAACCTGCTCTACTACGTGCTGATGCGCCGCGTCGCCGTCGGCTTTGCCTCGCTCAACAACTACCTGGTGCCGGTCCTGGCGCTCGGCTGGGGCTACTTCCTGCTCGGTGAGCAGCCGCACCTCAACGCACTGCTTGCCCTGGCGCTGATCCTGGCCGGGCTGGCGTTGCCGCGCGTCGCTGCTCTCAGGTCGCGCTCGACGGCGTCGCCGACCCGCCGAGATTGAAGCCGAGCACGTCCTTCATGCTGTAGAGGCCCGGCTTCTTGCCGGCCGCCCAGAGCACCGCCCTGACCGCGCCGCGGGCGAAGATCTCGCGATTCGAGGCCTTGTGGACGAGCTCGATCCGCTCGCCCTCGGCGGCGAAGATCACGGTGTGGTCGCCCACGACGTCGCCGCCGCGAATGGCCGAGAATCCGATCTCGCCCTTCACCCTCGGCCCGACCTGGCCGTCGCGTCCGCGCCGCGAGACCCGGCGGAGCTGCACGCCGCGCCCGCGCGCCGCCGCCTCGCCGAGGGCAAGCGCGGTGCCGGAGGGGGCATCGACCTTGTGCTTGTGGTGCATTTCCACGATCTCGATGTCCCATTCGGAATCGAGGATCCGGGCCACTTCCTCGATCACCTGCTCCATCAGGTTGACGCCGAGCGACATGTTGGACGCGATCACGATCGGCACCCGCTGCGCCGCCCGGCCGATCGCCGCCATCTGGTCGGAATCGATGCCGGTGGTGCCGATCACATGGGCGGTCCCGGTCTTGGCGGCCAGCGCCGCGTGCTGGGCGGTCGCGGCCGGGCTGGTGAAATCCACCACCACGTCGGCCTGCTCGAACAGCGGCTCCGGATTGTCGCCGATGGTGATGCCGAGCGGCTCGCCGCCGATCAGCGCTCCGAGGTCGCGGCCCAGCACATGCGAGCCTTTGCGTTCGGTGCCGCCGACCACGAGCACGCCGGGTGCCGCGATCAGCAGCTTCAGCAGCATCTGGCCCATCCGCCCGGCGCAACCGGCGATACCGACTCGGACCGCTCCGTTGCCGCCACGCTTGCTGCGCGGCGCCATGGCGGCGGCTGGAGCGGGGACGCGCGGCGGAGCGACCCTGGTCGCCGGCGCGGCCGCGGCCTTTTCCGGTTTATGGTTTTGCTTCAATGGTTTGGCCTGAACCGGCTTGGCAGGGCGCTTGGTGCCCGCGCCTTTCGGTGCCGGCTGAGTGGCGCCTCGGCGCGTCGATTTGTTGGCCATGCAACCCCCTGAATCCCGTGATCGGTATCTAATCCGGTCAGCGTGGAGTCGGCAACAGGGTCGCGGACGCCAGAATCAAAAGTGGGGAAGCAAAGACGTGTCAGCTGGGGCGCGTCAGCTGGCGAGTTCGACGGCGACGACGCGGTCGGCGGGGAAGTGCAGGGTGGCGGTGGTGCCTTTGCCACGGGCGCTTTGCAGGCTGAGCGTGCCCTGATGCAGCTCGATCATGCGCCGGACCAGCGGCAGGCCGAGGCCGGTGCCCTCGTGCCGGCGCGCCAGGCCCTGATCCACCTGGCCGAAGGGCGAGAGCGCGATCGGAATCTCGGAGGGATCCATGCCGATCCCGGTGTCGCGCACGACGATATCGACCCCGTCCGGGCTGCCGGTCGGAGTCGTGCTGCGGCGGACCGAGATCACCACCCGCCCGCCGGGCTCGGTGAACTTGACGGCATTGGTCAGCAGGTTGTTGACCATCTGCTTAACCCGGAGCTCGTCGGCCCAGAGCCGCGGCAGGTGGTCCGGCGTGTTGCGTTCGAGGGTGATGCGGCCGCGCTGGGCACGCTCGGCCACCACCTTGATGCAGCCGGTGATGACGCGGTCGAGATCGACCGACTGGTCGCTGACGTTCATCTGCCCGGCCTCGATCTTGGAGAGGTCGAGAATGTCGTTGATGATCTTCAGCAGGTCCTTGCCGCTGTTGTGGATGTCCTGGGCATAGTCGACGTAGCGATCGATGTCGGAACCGAACATCCTGGAGCCGATGATCTGCGAGAAGCCGATGATCGCGTTCAAGGGCGTGCGGAGCTCGTGGCTCATATTGGCCAGGAACTCCGACTTCGCGCGGTTGGCGAGCTCGGCGGTCTCCTTGGCGTGCCGCAGGTCGCGCTCCTGGCGCCGGCGTTCGGTCACGTCACGCAGGATGAGCGCGAAGGAGAGCTCGTCGTCGGTGGCAAGCTGGAACACCGAGGCCTCGGCGGGGAACTCGGTGCCGTCGCGCCGCAGGCCGAACATCTCGCCGTTCCGATGGGCGTCGAACTCGGCGGCCCAGCGCGTCGCGGCGTCGCCGCCGCGGCGGTTGGCGCTGTCCTTGACGCTCAAGCGCGCGCGCAGCCGTTCCGGCAACAGGATCTCAATGGGCCGGCCGATCACCTCGCCGGCGGCATAGCCGAAGACATGCTCGGCGCCGCGGTTGAACATCTCGATGCGACTGTCGCGGTCGGCGGCGACGATGGCCTCGGGCGCGATTTCCAGGATCGAGGCCAGGCGCTCTTCGGAGACTTGCAGCGCGCGCAACGCGGTCTCGGCGCGCCGGCGCAGCCTCGCCTCGGCGCCGCGGCTCACCCACTCGGCGCCGGCCAGCAACGCCGCGAACAGCACGCCGCCCGGCAACAGGATGCTGCGCACCTCGGAGACCGGCAGGCCGTCGGCATCGACGGCGACCGCCACGAAGATCGCGAACAGCGCCAGCATCGGCAGGATCGGCTCCAGCCACAACGTCTGGGTCTCGACATTCCTGGCGGTGCGAACGATCGGCTGCACCCTGCGCTCCCAGGCGGCCCAGTCGATGATTGCGAACCCCACCAGCCAGATCGGCTCGGCATAGTCGCCGGCGATGTAGGAGCGGCCGAGCATGCCCATGCCCCAGTCGGCGGCGGCGATCGCCAGCGCCGCCAGCGCCATGGAGAGCAGGGCGGCGACGAAGCGCTTGTGCGGCTCGGCATAGATCGCAAGCGCGGTCAGCGCGAACAGGAAGGCGGTGCCGTAGAGGAACGGATAGGCCGCCGCAGTGGCGGCGTAGAGCCGCGAATCCGTGGACTGCACCAGTGAATCGTGCAGCAGCATGCCGAGGCTGGTGTAGAGCGCGACGGCGATCAGTCCGAGGTTGCAGAGCGGCCTGAGGAAGCCGGCGCGGAGCTCCGCCCGCCGGATCGAGCCGAGCAGGCCGCCCACGGCCAGCACCGGAAAGCCGAGATAACCGATGTCGGCGGGGCTCGGGAACGGCACGTCCACGTTGCGGAAGACGGCGCTGTAGTCCCAATAGACTTGGCCCGCCAGCCAGATGAGGCAGGCACCGGCAAAGCCGAGCCAGGTCAGGCGCTCGCGTCCCTGGAAGCCGGCGGCGGTTCGGTAGCATTGATACGCCGCCAGCAGTGAAACCGCGGTCCAGGCGAGATCGATCTGGAGCACGGCCCGGGACGAGCCGGGCGGTGTCAGGCCGTATTGCACGATGACGAAGAGGAATAGCGCGCCGATCCACGCCGCGAGGAATCGGGTGCGGCGCCGCGTGATGGACCCTTGCTCCGTGCTGCCGAGACTGGCGATAGACATCAATGCCCACTTGCGCTGCACGCGATGCGCAGCGTCTCCCGTCCGAGCATCGCCCGGCGCGGTGAAAAAAGTCTTAACCATTCAGATGAAAGGACTTTTTCAACCAGCCGCGATCTGGCGCCCGGCCCGGACCGCGGGCAGGACTGTAATCGTGCGCTCGGGCGGAAGCCAGAGGGTGACGACCGTGCCTTCGCCGGGCTGGCTGTCGATTTCGATCCGGCCGCCGTGGAGCTCCGCCAGCCGGCGCGACAGAGGCAGGCCGAGGCCGATCCCGTCATGGCTGCGGCAGAACGCGCTGGCGACCTGGCCGAAGGGGGAGAACACCAGCGGGATATCCTCGGCGCGGATGCCGATGCCGGTGTCGGCGACGGAGATCTCGATGCCGCCCGCGGCCGGCAGCGTCGCGGTCACCCTCACATGGCCGTCGCGGGGCGTGAACTTGATGGCGTTGGAGATCAGGTTCAGCAGCACCTGCTTGATCTTCACCCCGTCGGCATAGAGGAGCGGCAGGTCGGCCGGCAGGCCGACCGAGACTTCGACCCCCGCCTCCCGGGCGCGCAGGCCGAGGATGCGCAGGCAGGATTCGATGACCTCCGGGATCGAGCATTCGGATTCCCGCAGCTTGATGTCGCGGGTCTCGATCCGGGCGAAGTCCAGGATGTCCTTCAAGATGCCGAGCAGGTGCCGCCCGCTGGCGCCGATGTCCCGCGCATAGTCGCGGTAGCGCGGATCGTCCGGACCGAAGGCGTGCGCTTCGATGATGTCGGAGAAGCCGATGATGGCGTTCAACGGGGTCCGGAGCTCATGGCTCATATTGGCGAGGAACTCCGACTTCGAACGGTCGGCGAGCTCGGCGTTCTCCTTCGCCGTGCGCAGCGCCAGCTCGGTTTCGCGGCGCTCGGTCACATCGCGCAGCATCAGCCCCAGGAGCGCGCCATCCCCTTCCAGGTGAAAGACCACGCCTTCCACCGGGAACGGCGCGCCGGACTTGCGCCGCGCCGTCAGCGCAAAGCGGCAGCTCTGCGTGTCGCCGCCCGGAGCCGCTTCTGCCAGGCGCGCCAGCATGGCTGCAGGCATGGCGTCGGCGAATTCCGCGGAGAGCACGGTGACCGGCCGGCCCAGCACCTCCTCGCGCGCCAGTCCGAACACGTCCTCCAGGCCCTTGCCCGCCGCCCGGATGCGGCCCTGCCGGTCGAGAATGAGCGTGGGGTCGGGCGCAAATTCCAGCAGGGTGCCGAACCGCGCCTCTGCCCTATGCCAGGCCTTGGTCGCGGCATCGCTACGGCCCTCGAGGTCGACGATCTGCCGCCGGTTCCAGAACGCCGCCATGGCGATGCTGACGGCGAACAAGGCGGTCGCCGGCAGCAGGATCGTCAGCCCCTCGGTCAGGTTGAAGCCCTCGGAATCCGCGATCACCGCGCCGATGACGGCGATCAGCCCCGCCGCCGGCAACAGCTGTCGCAGCCGCCGCAGCCGTCGCTCGGTTGCCTCGACCGGGGGCGCGCTGCCGGTCTCTCGGAGCTTCCCGTGCTCGAAAGCGGCGAGGGAGATCAGCGCAAAGCCGATCGACCAGAACGGGTCGAGGACCGCGCCGAGATCGAACTCAGGATAGATGAGCCCGAGCGCATAGAGGAAGTCGGCGCCGACGATCAGCGTGCCGCCCGCCAGCATCAGCGACAAGGTCCAACGCCGCGCGCCCCAGCCGAAGGCGATCAGGCAATAGACGGTGAAAGCGACCAACACCAGCGCCAGGATCGGGAACCCGATCGCCGTGACGCGGGCGGCGAGGTTCATCTCGGTTTCCTTGAGCAGGTCGTTCATCGGGAAGCCGACCAGGACGACGAAGGTGGCGGCCACGACCCCCAGATCGCAGAGCAGCGGGACGGTGAACCACCGGCTGACCGCGCGTTGGATGTAGAGCACCAGTCCGAGCCCGAGCAGCGGCAGGAACAGCACGAAGCCGACTGCGTTCAGGGACGGGAAAAGCGCCGCTTTGCTCCCGGTCACGTCGCAGATCGTCCAGACGACTTCGTTCAGCCACCAGGCGGCGAGGCCCCCCGCAATGAAGAATGCCGCCGGGCCGACGCGATCGCGGTTGCCGCGCGCCACCAGCAGCCATTGTGCGCCGGCGATGGCGGCGGTCGTGAGATCCATGCCGTCCCACCAGAGCCCGCGCTCATGGGCGGTTGCCGGCAGCACCAGCGGAACGGCGATCGCGACGGCCAGGGCATAGATCCAGGTCAGCCAGGCCAGTGGCGCATGCAGCAGCCAGTACATGGCCTCGGCACCGATCTCGCTGCGCCGCATCGCCGACGTGGACGCCGGCCCGGTCGGTGTGGACTCGTCCGGTGCGGTCTGAGGACGGGGGGAGGTCATCAATGCGATCAGCCACGGCCGCGAGCGGCCGCCTAGCGCCTCTTGGGAATATCCTGGCGTCTAGTGTGGATGCTGCAAGTTAAATATTCCTAAAGTCGATGTTTCACCCGGCGGCTCGCCGGGCGATACGCTAGCCCCACCGGTTAGCTTCTGCCGCTGTCGAAAAACTCCCGCACCCGGGCGAAGAAGCCCTCGGATTCCGGCGAGGTCTTGGCATTCGCCTTGGACTCGGCGTCGAACTGCTCGAGGAGCTCGCGCTGCTTGCGGGTGAGGTTGGCCGGGGTCTCGACCGCGATCTCGACGAACATGTCGCCCCGCGCCGTGGCGCGCAGCACCGACATGCCCTTGCCCTTCAGGCGGAACTGCTGGCCGGTCTGGGTGCCGGCGGGGACCGTCACCTTGGCCTTGCTGCCGTCGATGGTGGGGATCTCGATCGTGCCGCCCAATGCCGCTGTGGTCATCGCGATCGGGACCCGGCAATGGACGCCGGAGCCCTCCCGTTGGAACAGGCGATGCGCCGAGAGCGAGATGAAGATGTAGAGATCTCCGGCCGGCCCGCCGTTCATCCCGGCTTCGCCCTCGCCGGCGAGGCGGATGCGGGTTCCGTCCTCGACGCCCGCGGGGATCGCCACCTGCAGCGTCTTCTCCTTGGCGGTGCGGCCGGAGCCCTTGCATGTCTTGCAGGCCTTCTCGATCACCTTGCCGGCGCCGTGGCAGGACTGGCAGGTGCGCTCGATGGTGAAGAAGCCCTGGGTCGCCCGCACCTTGCCGTAGCCGTGGCAGGCGGGGCAGGTGACCGGCTGCGCGCCCTTCTCGCCGCCGGTGCCGTTGCAGGCCTCGCAGGCGACCGAGGTCGGCACGCGGATC
>DATKNM010000432.1:0-2400 GCA_035541335.1 Binatia bacterium | reverse complement strand
AATCTCTCTTTGCCGATCACCGAGATCGGCGAGGTCACCAACCGGACCGGCGTCACGGTGCTGGACCGCGACGGCGTCGAAATCCGGATGACGCAAGGCGGCTTCCAGCACTTCTAGGCTTGCCCGGCCCGGTCTATGATTGCTGTGAGAGTAGAGAGGGGGAAGCGCCATGCAGCCGCAGGAACAGCCGGTGGTGAAGATCGGCGGGCTCGAGATCCGCTACCTGATCGACGGCACCGTCACCGGCGCCGGATCCGGGATGTTCGAGCTTACCGTGGCACCCGGCGCCAGGGTGCCGCCGGCCCACAGTCACCGCGACAACGAGGAAATCCTCTACGTCCTCGAAGGGACGCTGCGCTACACCGTCGATGACGAGACCCGCGACCTGAAGCCCGGCGAACGCATGTTCACGGCGAAGGGCTCGGTCCATGCCTTCAGCAATCCGCACGGCGAGACCGCCAGGGCGCTGATCATCCTGACGCCCGATATCGGCGCCCAATACTTTCGAGACGTGGCCGAAGCCGTCGGCGCCCCCGGCGGTCCCAACCCGGCAAGAATGGTCGAGGTGATGAAGCGCTACGGCCTCGAGCCGGCGCAGAAGCCGGCTTAGAGCGGCAATCCCAACGCCTTCAGCTGCGCCGCGGCGGTCCCGTCGTTCTTGAACAGCACGGCCTTGATGCCGAGCTTCTCAGCCGCTGCGATATTGGCCGGCGAGTCGTCCAGGAAGGCGCAATTCTCGGCCGGCTTGCCGATCACCCCCAGCAGGTGGCGGAAGATCTCCGGCTCCGGCTTCGCCATCTTCAAGTCGCCGGAGACCGCGGTGTAGATCATGTGCTTCAGGAACGGCATCACGTGCCGGCTGGCGTGATAGGTCTCCGATGACCAGTTGGTGAGCCCGTAGCAGGGGAAGCCCTGGGCGGTCAGCTTGTCCAGGATGGCGTTGCCCTCGGCGACCGGGCCGGACAGCATCTCGGCGAATCGCGCGTGATAGGCGCGGATCAGGTCTTCCAGGTGGGGGTGGAGGGCGACGCGTTCGGCGATCGCCTCGGCCCAGCTGCGGCCGAGGTCCTGCTGGTGGTTCCACCGCTGGTCGCAGACCTCGGTCAGGAACCGCTTCCGCTCGGCCTCGTCGGCGATAAGCTTGCGGTAGAGGTTCTCCGGATTCCACCCGATCAGCACGTTGCCGAAATCGAAGATCATCGCCTCGACCGCCAAGATCCGCCTCCCGTCCGCTTGCTTCTCCCGAATCCGGGCGTCGTATAGACTGGTCGGCGGAAAGGCAAGCGCCCGCACATGACATCGCCGCCATGAAAAAGATCCTGATCATCCTCCTGGTCCTGCTGCTGCTGGGCGGCGGCGGTGGGGCGGCCTGGTGGTTCTACTTCCGCAAGGACCCGAACGCGCCGCCGCCGGCGCCGCCGCCGCCCGAGCTCTCGCAGCTCTCGATCCCCGAGAGGCAGGACGACAGCCTGACCATCTCGGTGGTCAAGAACGACAAGGTCACCACTCACTTCTTCTTTCGCATCACCCTGATCTTCGACGACCCGAAGAAGCGCGAAACGACCCAGAAGTTGATACCCGCGCTGACCAACGACTTCATCATCGAGCTGCAGACCCTGCTTGCCCGCAAGCTGGTGGAGGAGAGCAAGTACGACCCCACGCTGATCCAGACCCAGCTCCAGAAGGTCTGTGACCGGCGCCTCGGCCCCGGCGTGGTCTATCAGGTCTCGATCGCCAATATGGAGCAGGAGCAGTGACCACGGCCGACCACACCCTTGAGGCGAAAGGGCACGAGGAATACGACGACCGCATGCTGAAGCTGCTGCAGATCATCTGGGGCGTGGGCTTCCTCTCCCCGGGCGGTCCGCAGGCGGTGCGCGACATCGTCGCCGGCCTCGATCTCCGCGAGAAATCCGTGCTCGACATCGGCTGCGGTCTCGGCGGCCTCGACGAGGTGCTGGCCGGCGAGTTCGGCGCGCGGGTGACCGGCGTCGATGTCGCCAAGCTGATAGCGAAGCTGGGCCGCGCGCGCGTCGCCGCCTCGAAGCTCAGGGACCGGATCGAGATTCGGCTGGTCGAGCCGGGCCCGTTGCCCTTCGCCGACGCGAGCTTCGACGTCGTCTTCGGCAAGGACGCCTGGTTGCACATCCCGGACAAGGCGGCGTTCTTCGCCGAAGTGTTCCGCGTGCTGAAACCGGGCGGCATCGTCACCTGCGGCGACTGGATGAAGTCGCCCGGCCCCTACAGCGCCGACATGGAATACTTCTTCAAGATGGAGGGGCTGACCTACCATTTCGTCACCCTCGCCGAATACGGCCAGCTCCTTCACGGCGCCGGCTTCGCCGATGTCGAGCTCCAGGACATCACCGACCGTTCCCGGATCGAGGCCCGCGAGGAGCA
>DATKNM010000431.1:0-9717 GCA_035541335.1 Binatia bacterium | reverse complement strand
GCGCGTGGTGCGCCCAGGTGACGGTGCAGCCCGAAGTCAGCAGGATGAGGGTGTTCAGCAGCGGGATCGCCAGAGGATCCAACGGCGTGATGCCGTGCGGCGGCCAGACCCCGCCGGTCGCCGCCTTCGGGAACAGCGCCGAATCGAAGAAGGCCCAGAAGAAGGCCGCAAAGAACATCACCTCGGAGGCGATGAAGAGGGCCATGCCGTAGCGGAGGCCGATCTGAACGACGAGGGAGTGATGGCCCTGGAATTCCGCTTCCTTGATGACGTCGCGCCACCAGAGCAGCATGGTCAGCAGGATCAGGATCACGCCGGGAAGGATACTGCCGAGGCCGAACTTGTGCCCGAACACCGGCAGGTCGTGCATGTAGAGCACCATTCCCACGGTGAAGAGGCCGGCGGCGATGGCGCCGACGACCGGCCAGGGGCTGGGATCGACCAGGTGGTAGGGATGGTTCGGTTTGTGGGCTGCGGCTTCGCTCATGCTCTCAACTCTCTCCCTTCGCGCCAGCCCCCGCTGGCTGCAGCGTCAATGTCTCAATTCACCGATTTGGCGACCGGTTGCTCGGCGGTGCCGACCGTGGCCGTGGCAGTGACCGGCGCCTGATCGGCCGCCTTGAAGAAGGTGTAGGACAGGGTCACGTCCGACATCCGGCTCAGCAGGCTGTCCTTGGCCAGTGCCGGATCGAGGTAGAAGGTGACCGGCATCTCGACCTTCTCACCCGGCTTCAGCGTCTGCTCGTTGAAGCAGAAGCACTGGATCTTCACGAAGTACGGGCCCCAGGGCTCGGGCGAGACGTTGAACGTCGCCCGGCCGGTGATCGGCTTGTCGCTCAAGTTCTGCGCCTCGAAGAAGGCGAGATAGGTCTCGCCCACCCGCGCCTCGATCTTGTTCTGCTTCGGATAGAAGGCCCAGGGCATCCCCTGGTTGACGTCGCCGTTGAAGGTGACGGTCACGGTGCGGTCGATCGGCTTGATCGCCGCGGCGCCCCCCTCATAACGGATCGGCGTGCCGTCGAATCCCGTCTTCTCGCAGAAGATCCGGTAGAGCGGCACGGCGGCATAGGTGAGGCCGACCATGCCCGCGAGCACGCCGGTCAGCATCATCGCGACATTGAGATGGCGGCGGCTATTCCGATTCATCCTCAGCCTCCCTTCATCTTCACGATGGTGACGACGTAGACCAGCACCACGAAGGCGACGAGCGCGACGCCCAGCGCCCAGTTGCGCTGGCGCAAACGCCTCTGCTTCTCGTCGATGCCGGTCGGGCGCTCGGCGCCGATGGTGCGCGTCATGACAGCACCGCCAGGATGCCGGGCGCGCGGTCGATGCAGAGCATTGCGAAATGCAGGAAGAGATAGAGCAGCGAGAAGCCGAACATGCGCTTCGCCCGGCGGAGATCGTCGCTCATGAGCACGCGGACCGCATGGCCGACAAAACCAACGTTGAGCGCCACCGACACCGCGCCGTAGACCCAGCCGGCGACGCCGAGGAAGACCGGCGCGAGCGTGATCGGGCAGAGGATCAGCGTGTAGACCAGCATCTGCAGCTTGGTCGAGCGGGCCCCCGCCACGACCGGCATCATCGGCACGCCGGCCTTGGCATAGTCGCCCTCGCGGTAGAGCGAGAGCGCCCAGAAATGCGGCGGCGTCCACATGAAGATGATGAGGAAGAGCGCGATCGAGGCCAGCGACACGTCGCCGGTGACCGCCGCCCAGCCGATCATCGGCGGGAAGGCGCCGGAAGCGCCGCCGATCACGATGTTCTGCGGCGTCGAGCGCTTCAGCCACATGGTATAGACGACGACATAGAAGAAGATGGTGAAGGCGAGCAAGGCGGCCGCGGTCAGGTTGACGGCGAGGCCCATCAGCATGATCGAGAAGCCGGCGAGCACCAGGCCGAAGGCCAAGGCCTGGTCCGGTGTCACGAAGCCGCGCGGGATCGGCCGGTTCCGGGTCCGCGACATGACCGCATCGATGTCGCGGTCGTACCACATGTTGATGGCACCGGAGGCCCCCGCTCCCACCGCAATGCAGAGCACGGCGACGGCGGCGATCACCGGATGGATGTGGCCGGGCGCCACGTAGAGGCCGGCGAACCCCGAGAACACGACCAGCGACATCACCCGCGGCTTCAGGAGCGCGATGAAGTCGCCGACGCGCGCGCCATCGGCCGCCGTCGCGGTGAAGGTCTCGGTCGCTGTGCCTGCGTGCGGCTCGGCCATCTCAGTCATTCATCCCGGAAGCTGCGGCGGCGGGTCGCCCCGCCGCCGGTCTCTCTCAGTGAGCCTCGGCCGGCTGGATCACCGGCAGGTCCTCGAAGGTATGGAACGGCGGCGGCGAAGAGACCGTCCATTCCAGGGTCGTGGCGCCCTCGCCCCACTGGTTCGCACCGACGCGCCTGCCGGCGAGGAGCGTGTAGAGCACCATCACCACGAAGAAGATCGTCGAGGCGAACGAGATGAACGCGCCGACCGACGAGATGTAGTTCCAGGTCGCGAAGGCGTCCGGATAGTCCGGGATGCGGCGCGGCATGCCGGCGAGACCGAGGAAGTGCTGCGGGAAGAATGTCAGGTTGACGCCGACGAAGGTGGTCCAGAAGTGGAGCTTACCGGCCCATTCCGGATGCTCGCGGCCCGACATCTTGCCGATCCAGTAGTAGTAGCCAGCGAAGATCGAGAACACGGCGCCGAGGCTCAAGACGTAGTGGAAGTGCGCCACCACGTAGTAGGTGTCGTGGAGCGGCTGATCGACACCGGCATTGGCGAGCACCACGCCGGTGACGCCACCGACGGTGAACAGGAAGATGAAGCCGATCGCCCAGACCATCGGCGTGCGGAACGAGATCGAGCCGCCCCACATGGTCGCGATCCAGGAGAAGATCTTGATGCCGGTCGGCACTGCGATGACCATGGTCGCCGCGGTGAAGTAGGCGCGGGTATCGACGTCGAGGCCGACCACGTACATGTGGTGCGCCCAGACCACGAAGCCGACGAAGCCGATCGCCACCATCGCGTAGGCCATGCCGAGATAGCCGAACACCGGCTTCTTCGAGAAGGTCGAGACGATCTGGCTGATCATGCCGAAGCCCGGGAGGATGAGGATGTAGACCTCCGGGTGGCCGAAGAACCAGAACAGGTGCTGGAACAGGATCGGGTCGCCGCCGCCGGCGGGATCGAAGAAATGGCTGCCGAAGTTGCGGTCGGTCAGCAGCATGGTGATGGCGCCGCCGAAGACCGGCAGCGACAGCAGCAGCAGGAAGGCCGTCACCAGCACCGACCAGACGAACAGCGGCATCCGGTGCAGGGTCATGCCCGGCGCCCGCATGTTGAAGATCGTGGTGATGAAATTGATGGCGCCGAGGATCGAGGAGGCGCCGGCCAAGTGCATGGAGAAGATCGCCATGTCGACCGCGATGCCCTGCTGGGTCGCCAGCGGTGGATAGAGGGTCCAGCCGGTGCCGGCGCCGCCGTCCACGAAGGCCGAGCCGAGCAGCAGGCCGAAGGACGGGATCAGCAGCCAGAAGCTGATGTTGTTCATGCGCGGGAAGGCCATGTCCGGCGCGCCGATCATCAGCGGCACGAACCAGTTGCCGAAGCCGCCGATCATCGCCGGCATGACGGTGAAGAATATCATGATCAGCGCATGGGCGGTGATCACCACGTTCCAGTACTGCTGATCCGGGCTGGCGTCGGTGCCGAACATCGCGAGCTGGATGCCGGGATGCATCAGCTCGTAGCGCATGAAGACCGAGAACAGGCCGCCGATGCAGCCCGCGACCACCGCGAACACCAGGTACATCGTGCCGATGTCCTTGTGGTTCGTCGAATAGAGGTAGCGCAGGATTCCGGTCGGGTGGTGACCGTGATCGTCGTGGGCGTGGGTGGTGCTGACCGGGCTCATGGCAGGTTGTCCCTCAAACTAACGGCGGATCAATTCGCCGGCTGAACTTGCGTGGCGGAAGCGAGCTGGCTCGACGCGGCGGACGCGGGCGCGGCGTTCGAAGCGGCGGGCTCCTGGGCCTTGTCGTACTTGCCCTGCGCCTGCTTCACCCAGGCATCGAACTCCTCGGGCGTCACGGCGTGCACCTTGATCGGCATGTAGGCGTGCTGGATGCCGCAGAGCTCGGAGCACTGGCCGTAATAGATGCCGGGCTTGTCGATGTTGAACCAGCTCTCGTTGATTCTTCCTGGCACGGCGTCGTGCTTGATGCCGAAGCTGGGGATGGTCCAGGAGTGGATCACGTCTTCCGAGGTGATCTGGATCCGGATGTTCTTGTGGATCGGCAGCACCACTTCCTCGTCTGTGTCGAGCAGGCGGATGACGTTCTTCTCCTTCGCCACCGCCTCCTCGGCCGTCACCATGCGGGCGTCGAAGGTGAAATCGCCGTTGTCCGGGTAGACGTAGCTCCAATACCACTGATGGCCGATCGCCTTGATGGTCAGGTCCGGCTTCGGGATGTCGAGCTGGTTATAGAGCAGGCGGAAGGACGGGATCGCGATCAGCACCAGGATCAGCACCGGGATGCCGGTCCAGAGAATCTCGATCGTCGTGTTGTGGGTGACCTTGGACGGCACCGGGTTGCGCTTGGCGTTGAAGCGGAAGATCACGATCAGCAGCAACACCATCACGAACGCCGCGATGAAGAAGATGATCGGCGTCAGGATGTAGTTGTGCATCCGGTCCAGCTCTACGGCCAGCGACGTCGCGGGCGGCTGCAGCCCGATCTCGCCAGGCTGCGGCTGGCCGATGACTTCCTGGGCCAAGGCCGCGCCGGCCCAGAACATTGCCCCCGCCGCCCCGGCGGCCAGTGCGAACACGCGCTTCAACGACATATCGATCCACCCCGTCCCTGTCGGTCCCTGGCGGGTTCCCCTCGGACGACCCCTCGGTCGCGCTCGGAGGGCCCGTTTCGCCGACTTGTGCGAAAGGCCGGCAACCGGCCAGTGGCCGTCCCGGCTTTGGAATTGGCTCTCGTTCCGGCGCCTCCGGAAAGCCGCGCATTGCGCTGCGTCAACTCCCCGTAAGGCGAGCCGACCCTACATGGGCGTCTGGATTAACTCAAGCATTTCGCGGCCTTGCGCATCGCGGTCGACACCCTTGGCGGATGCCGGCTACCGTTGTGCGACGATCCGTCGCAACGCAGCAAAACCCGATCAAGCGATGCGATTGGCCGAGCGGCAGAATTGCCTAATTCTTATATTCTGCACGAGAGACCAGCTTTCACCAACGGAGGATCCGCATGTCCAATCTGACCGAAGCCGATCGACTGTTCTTCGACCGCGCCGGGCTGGACCGGACCCGAATCGAGCGCGTCGTCACCGATTCGCTGAAAGGCGCCGATGACGGCGAGCTCTATCTCGAATACGCGCAGTCCGAGGCGCTGAGCTACGACGACGGCCGGCTGAAGAGCGCCAGCTTCGATACCACCCAGGGCTTCGGCCTCCGCTCGGTCAGCGGCGAGACCCATGGCTATGCCCATGCGAGCGAGCTCAGCGAAGCGGCGATCAAGCGCGCCGGCGAAACCGTGAAGGCGGTTCATGCCGGCCGCGGCGGCAAGCTGGACGTCGCCCCGGTCGGGACCAACCGTCAGCTTTATGATCCTGACAACCCGATCGCCCTCGTCCCCTTCGAGAGCAAGGTGAAGGTGCTGGAGGAGATCGACGCCTATGCCCGCGCCAAGGATCCGCGGGTGAAACAGGTCATGGCCTCGGTGACCGGCTCCTGGGCGGCGATCGAGATCCTGCGCGGCGACGGCAACCGTGCCGCCGACATCCGGCCGCTGGTGCGCCTCAACGTCACCGTCATGGTCGAGGAGAACGGCCGGATGGAGACCGGGAATTACGGCTCCGGCGGCCGCATCGGCTATGAGACGCTGCTCGAGCCCGAACACTGGAAGAAGAGCGTCGATGAGGCGATCCGCCAGGCGCTGGTGAACCTCGACTCGGTCCCCGCTCCCGCCGGCGAGATGCAGGTGGTGCTCGGTCCGGGCTGGCCCGGCATCCTGCTGCACGAAGCGATCGGCCATGGCCTCGAGGGCGACTTCAACCGCAAGAAGACCTCCGCCTTCGCCGGCCTGATGGGCCAGCGCGTCGCCGCCAAGGGCGTCACCGTGGTCGATGACGGCACGCTCGGCCAGCGCCGCGGTTCCTTGACCATCGACGACGAGGGCACGCCGACCCAGTGCACCACGCTGATCGAGGACGGGATCCTGGTCGGCTACATCCAGGACCGGCAGAACGCGCGGCTGATGGGCATGAAGCCGACCGGCAACGGGCGGCGCCAGAGCTTCGCCCATCACCCGATGCCGCGCATGACCAACACCATCATGATGAACGGCAGCCATACGCCGGAGGAGATCCTGGCTTCGGTGAAGAAGGGCCTCTACGCGGTCAACTTCGGCGGCGGCCAGGTCGATATCACTTCGGGCAAGTTCGTGTTCTCGGCGGCCGAGGCCTACCTGATCGAGAACGGGAAGATCGGCCCCGCGGTCAAGGGCGCCACCCTGATCGGCAACGGGCCCGACGTGCTGACCAAGGTCGGCATGATCGGTAACAACATGATGCTCGACCCCGGCATCGGCACCTGCGGCAAGGACGGCCAGGGCGTGCCGGTCGGCGTCGGCCAACCGACCCTGCTGATCGACGGCCTGACCGTCGGCGGCACAGGCGCGTAAAGCCAGCCTCGATCCCGATCATTCCGGCCGCCCGGCACCTTCCCGTGCCGGGCGGTTCCTTTTGCGAGCCAACAGCGAACCGGCTAAGACAGAGCCTCCACCAGCAAGAACGCACCCCTTCCATGCCCTTCACCGTCGCCATCGTCGGCCGCCCGAACGTCGGCAAGTCCACCCTGTTCAATCGGCTGGTGGGCAAGAAGCTCGCCATCGTCGATGACCAGCCGGGCGTCACCCGCGACCGCCGCTTCGGCGAGGCGCATCTCGCCGATCTCGATTTCTCCGTGATCGACACCGCCGGCCTCGAGGACACGTTCGACGACAGCCTGGAATCGCGGATGCGCGAGCAGACCGAGGAAGCGGTCGGCGAAGCCGACCTCGCGCTGCTGGTGATCGACGGACGTGAAGGCGTGACACCGCTCGACGAGCATTTCGCCCGGCGCCTCAGGAAGAAGCGCACGCCGGTTCTGCTGGTCGCCAACAAATGCGAGACCCGCGCCGCCGAGGCCAATCTCGCCGAAGGCTATCGCCTCGGCCTCGGCGACCCGATTCCGATCTCGGCCGAGCACGGCCAGGGTCTTTCCCATCTCTACGACGCAATGCGCCCCTTCGCCGAGAAGGCCGGCGCCGCGCCGCCGCAGGAAGACGAGCTCGATGCCGAGCTCGAGCCGCTGCCGGAGGATGACGTCGAGGAGCCGAAGCACCTGCAGATGGCGATCGTCGGCCGGCCCAATGTCGGCAAGTCCACCCTGATCAACAGCCTGCTCGGCCGCGAGCGCCTGCTGACCGGACCGGAGGCCGGCATCACCCGCGACGCCATCGCCATCGACTGGGACTGGAAAGGGAAGCCGGTGCGGCTGATCGACACCGCCGGCCTGCGCCGGCGCTCCAAGGTGGTGGACAAGGTCGAGCGCCTTTCCAGCGCCGACACCCAGCGCGCGTTGAACTACGCCCATGTCGCCGTGCTGGTGCTCGACGCCAATGACATGCTGGAGAAGCAGGACCTCACCATCGCCCGCCACATCGTCGATGAGGGCCGCGCCCTGGTGATCGCCGCGAACAAGTGGGATGCGATCGAGGACAAGACCGCGGCGCTGAAGAAACTGCGGGACCGGATCGATTACTCGCTGCCGCAGGTCAAGGGCGTGCCGGTGGTGACGATCTCGGCGATGACCGGGCGCAACCTCGACAAGCTGATGGCGGCGGTGCTGAAGACCTACGAGCTCTGGAACAAGCGGATCCCGACCGCCCGCCTCAACCGCTGGCTGGAGGGCACCACCCAGGCGCATCCGCCGCCGCTGGTCTCCGGGCGCCGGATCAAGATCCGCTACATGACCCAGATAAAGACCCGGCCGCCGACCTTCGCCCTCTTCGCCCAGAAGGGCGACGAGCTGCCGGACGCCTATCACCGGTACCTGACCAACGGCATCCGCGAGAGCTTCGGCCTCGAAGGCGTGCCGCTCCGGCTCTACCTCCGAAAGGGCGTGAACCCGTTCGACAAGAGGGACGACTGAAGGGAACAGTCACGTCCTGGGGCGTGCTCCCGGGAGACCCCGGCCAGCGGTGGCTTTCGAGACCCGCGCGGTCTCACCCGGTGAGCGAAGAGGCTGCAGACCCTTCACCGATGGCAACGGACGGAATCAGCACCGACCCGAGAGGAGGCAAAATCGATGCCGGCACCGTCACTTGCCCCGAAAAACGGTCCGCCGCCCAGGCCCCGAGTCGGCGTGGTTCGTGACGACCGTCAATTGGCCACCCAACCAAGTTCTGCTAGGTTCCTGCGCCCAGGCGGATCACGGTCCATCTCCAAGAATTTTTTCTTATGCCCATCTCATCTGCAGCTCGACCTCTGAAAGTCGCGATCCTCGTCGCCCTGGAACGCGGTCCCGCCGCCGGGGGCCATGTCAAGAGCTGGGAGCGGATCGCCGAAGTCGCGGCCAAACGCCCTGATCTGGTCGAGCTCGATCTACATTTCCTCGGCCGGAAGCGGACGACCGACGCCGCAGCGGCCAATGTCCGCTTCCACACCCACCGCCCCGCCCTCGGCACCCGGTCGCTGATGCTGCTGGACCAGGGCGCCGGCCATACCGACCTCGCGCCGCTGCATCCCGGAATCTGGGCGGCGCTGCGCGGATCGGACGTGGTGCATGCCACCGACTTCTTCAGCTTCGGCCGCACGGCGATCGCCTATGCCCGGCGGACCGGCTGCGGCCTCGCCGCCTCGGTGCAGACCGATGTGCCGCGCTTCACCCGGATCTACGCCGGCGGGATCATGGGCCGTATGTTCGGACCGGTGATCGGCTCCTATCTCTTCGTCAGGGCCTGGCGCCTGCCGGAGCGGATCGCGCACCGCCAGCAGCGCAGCATCGACCGCCGTCTGGCGCTCTGCGACCGCATCCTGGTGTCGAAGCCGGAGGATCGCGACCGCCTGGCGCAGACCATGGCGACGTCGAGCGTGCGCCTGTTCCGGCGCGGTATCGACCGGGCCCGCTTCAACCCGAATCACCGGGATCGCCAGCGCCTGCAGGAGCGATTCGGAGTCTCCGCGGATCGCGTCGTCCTACTGTTCGCCGGTCGCGTGGATGCCAGCAAGGGCGCCCCGATCATGGCCGAAGCCGCAAAGCGCCTGCTGGACCAGGGGATTCCGGTTCACGCTTTGGTGGCCGGCGAGGGTCAGGACCGCGACAGCATCAAGACGCTACTCGGGGAGCACGCGACCCTGCCGGGCAACCTGCCGCAGAGCGAATTAGCCTGGATCTATGCCAGCTCCGATGTGTTCGTCTTTCCATCCACGACCGAGGTCTCGCCCAACGTCGTGCTGGAGGCGAAGGCCAGCGGGCTGCCGGTCGTGGTCGCCAGCGAGCACGGCGGCGGTCAGTTCGTGGCGCGCTCCGGCGAGGACGGCGTCATCGTCTCCGTGTCGGACCCGGCGGTCTGGGCGGCGGCGATCGAGCCGCTCGCGACCGACATGCTGCAGCGAGACGAGATGGGTCGCCTCGCGCGCGACTGGATCGAGCGCGAATGGCCGGATTGGGGCGAAGT
>DATKNM010000430.1:0-12140 GCA_035541335.1 Binatia bacterium | reverse complement strand
ACGCGGCGGCCCGGCTTGCCGCCGGCGACGGGGCGCGCCACCAGCTCCGAGCCCTTCAGCAGCTTCGCCTGCAGCGCCATGTCCGGGATCAACGTGACGCCGAGCCCGTTGGCCGCCATCTCCACCAGCGTGTGGAGGCTGGTCGCGGCAACGTCGGTGCCGGCGGGGCGGCGCCCGAGATGGCAGGCGTCGAGCGCATGGTCGCGCAGGCAGTGGCCATCGGTCAGCAGCAGCAGCGGCGCCTGCTGAAGGTCTGCGGTCGAGACCTTGCCCTTCTCGGCCAGCGGATCGTCCTTGCGACACACGAGCTCGAAGGCGTCGTCGAACAACACCATCTCCTCCGCTTCGCCGGTCTCTACCGGCAGCGCCAGCAGCACGCAGTCCAGCGTGCCGGTATGAAGGTCGTCCACCAGGCGCTGGGTGAGGTCCTCGGTCAGGTAGAGCTTCAGCTTCGGATAGGCCTTCCTCAGCTTCGGCAGCACCTTCGGCAGCAGGAACGGCCCGATGGTGGGAATGACGCCAAGCCTGAGCGCGCCGGAGAGCGGCTCCTTGGCGGCGGCGGCGAGCTCGGCCAGCTCCTGGGCCTCGCGCAGCACAACGCGCGCACGGGCCGCAATCTCGCGCCCCAGCGCGGTGAACACCACCGAGCGGTTGCTGCGCTCGACCAGAGAGGCGCCGAGCAGGGTCTCCAGCTCCTGCAGGCCGGCGCTCAAGGTGGACTGCGAGACGAAGCAGGCCGCGGCAGCCCGGCCGAAATGCTTGTGCTCGTCGAGCGCGGTCAGGTAGCGGAGCTGCTTCAGAGTGGGGAGGAACATGGCCATCGGGTTATTCGATTGATTGCCTGATATATAATCTGATTGAACGATCACGCAAGACCGGTCGCCATGCCGCTGCGGCCCACGGTCTGTCGCTTGCGATCCCCGCCGCGAAACCGACGAACGGTCCTCGCCGATTTTCCACATCAAATCAATCGGTTGAGCGCTGCCCACTGGAGTGACATCAGGGCCATCTGGCCCCATGGCGGCGGCCTGCCAAGCTGCTATAGTCGCCGCCGATTGCCGCGGGGCGGCCTTGCCCCGGCCATTCTTCACCCAACGACCAACCAGCCTACGAGGAAGCCATCATGTCAGCCAATGCCAGCCTGCATCAGCGGCGCGGCGCCGCCGTGCCGCGCGGCGTCGGGAACGCTTTCGCGGTCTATGCGAAGTCGGCCAACAATTCGGAGATCACCGACGAAGAGGGCAAGAAGTACATCGACTTCGCCGGCGGCATCGCGGTCGTCAACACCGGCCACTGCCACCCGAAGGTGATCGCCGCGGTGAAGGCGCAGGTCGAGCAGCTGACCCATGCCTGCTTCCAGGTGACGCCCTACGAGCCCTACATCCGCCTTGCCGAGCGCCTGAACAAGATGGTGCCGGGCAAGTCGCCGAAGAAGACCATCTTTCTGACGACCGGCGCCGAGGCGGTGGAGAACGCGGTCAAGATCGCCCGCGCCTACACCAAGCGCGCCGGCGTCATCGCCTTCTCCGGCGCCTTCCACGGCCGCACGCTGATGGGCATGGCCCTGACCGGCAAGTACGCGCCCTACAAGGTCGGCTTCGGCCCGTTCCCGACCGACGTCTATCACGTGCCGTTCCCCGATCCCGCGCTGAAGGACGGGGGTGCCGCGGCGCTGAAGCACCTGGAGACCATCTTCAAGGCCGACATCGGACCGGACAATGTCGCCGCCATCATCATCGAGCCCGTGCAGGGCGAGGGCGGCTTCAACATCGTGCCGTTCGAGTTCATGCGCGCGCTGCGCGACATCTGCACGAAGCACGGGATCGTCTTCATCGTCGATGAGATCCAGTCCGGCTTCGCCCGCACCGGCAAGATGTTCGCCTGCGAGCACTCCGGGATCGAACCCGACATCATGACCATGGCGAAGTCCATGGCGGGCGGCTTCCCGATCTCGGCCGTCACCGGCAAGGCGGAGATCATGGATGCGCCGGCACCGGGCGGCCTCGGCGGGACCTATGCCGGCTCGCCGATCGGCTGCGCCGCGGCGAACGCGGTCATCGACGTGATGGAAGAGGAGAACCTGGTCGAGCGCGCGAACGTGATCGGCAAGCGCATGCAGGAGCGCCTGACCGACATGAAGCGCAAGAACAGCTTCGGCAACCGGATCGGCGACATCCGCGGCCTCGGCGCCATGGTCGCCTGCGACATGGTGAAGAGCGACGGCGCGCCGGATGCGGACCTGACCAAGGCGGTGGTGGCCAAGGCGGCCGAGAACGGCCTCATCCTGCTGTCCTGCGGGGTCAACGCCAACGTGCTCCGCTTCCTGATGCCGCTCACCATCCCGGACAAGCAGATGGAGGCCGGCTTCGACCTCCTGGAGAAGACCATCGGCCAGGCGATCGAGGCCTCCGCCAAGGTCGCCTGATCGCGACAACCGGGTACAAAAGAAGACGGCCGCGGCGGTCACCCGTCGCGGCCGTTTCGATTCGGGAAGCGCGGTCAGTTCAGCAGCGACTTCGACTTCAGGATGCCCATCAGCGCGGTGACGTCGCCGCCATGCTGCGCCAGCACCGAGGTGAATTCCTGGCGATGGGTATCGGCGAGGCTAAGGCCCTCGACCCGGATGTCGGTCACCAGCGGCGCCGGCCCGTCGGTGCGGAGCTGCCAATCCACCCGCGAGCCCGCATCGTCGCCGTTGGCGACCGCGGTGAACACGGTGGCCGTCGCGCCCTCGTCGCGCACCCGCTTCACCTCGAGCTTCTGGCCCTTGTACTGCTTGAAGCGCTGGCCGTAGACCGAGGCGATGTAGTTGGTGAAGGTGGCGACGAATTCCTGCTGCTGGTCGGGATTGATCTTCTTCCAATAGGCTCCGAGCACATGCTTGGCGAGGCCGGGCATGTCGAAATACTTCAGCAGAATCGGCTTCAGCGCCGCGGCCCGCGCCGGATCGGTCGGGTCGGCGCTGCTGAGCTGGGTAATCGAGGCGTCCGCCACCTCGTTCACGAAGGAGGAAAGATCCACCGACGCCATGGCCGGTACGCCGGTCGTCGCTACCGCGAACGCGGTGGCAGCTGCCAGAAATGCCCGTCTGTTCTGCATGTCGCTCAGTTCGCTTCGCTCACTTGGCCCGGCGCGGTCGGCGCAGGATCGGTTCCCGGCACCTTGGCGGTCGGCTGCAGCACCACGGTCGCCGCCGCGGTGCCGTCGGCAGGGATATTGTCTTCGTTGGTGATCGAGCCGATCACTTCGTCGGGATCCTCGCCGTTTCGGATCGCGTCGTTGCGATGCTGGCGATAGAGGCTGCGGATCGTGGCATAGAAATCCACCGAGCCCTTCTGCAGTTCCTCGATCGCCTGCATGTTGCGGGCGCGGGTGTCGAGACCCTCGAGGCCGCCGCGGACGGTGTTGATCCAGCCGACGTTGTAGATGTAGCCGACCCAGGTCAGCGGATCGAGCGCGTAGTCCACGATCCGGCCGGTGACGTCGCGCGGATTGCTCGGGCCGAGCACCGGCAGCATCAGGTACGGGCCTTCGCCGACCTTGTAGACGCCCAGCGTCTGGCCGAAATCCTCGTCGTGATACTTCATGCCGAAGCTGTCCGCGACGTCGATGAGACCGCCGATGCCGATCGTGCTGTTGATCAGGAACCGGCCCGCGGTGTCGCCGGCGCGGCCGAGGCTGCCCTGGAACATGTCGTTCGCCAGGATGGTCGGCGAATGCAGGTTGCGGAGCGCATTGCGGATGCCGTCCTGGGCGAATTGCGGCAATGCAGTGTGATAGTAGCCGGCGAACGGCTTCAAGATCGTCTCATCGAGCAGATGGTTGATCTCGAAGAAGTAGCGGTTCATCGGCTCGAGCGGGTCGTTGGCCTCGTTGTAGGCCTCGACCGCCGCTTCGTCGTTGGGATCGGGTTTGCTCGCGCACCCGCTGATCAGGACGGCCGCAGCGAGCGAACCCGCCGCCAACAAAACCCGTCCGTACTTTCCATCGAAATTCATGGATCCCCTAATCCCTGTATTACGCACCCGGTCTCGCCAACAGCTTCGGCTCCGAATTCGCCCTTAGAGTGCCGCCCTCGGCACCTCAGGTTCAAACCCACAACACCCCGCCGCTGCGCCCGAGTATCCGAATCCGCCGGGATGGTTACAGCGAGATATTAACCAATCGTAACGGCCGTCACTATCCCCCGCCCAGGTTGGCCCTCCGGGACCCCTCAGGCTCGACTTCGTACCTATCCGGCCGCGTTGTTGCCTACCACATGGAACGTTCAAAAACCAGCTGAGTCCTGCCGGTTCTGTGTGCCCCTAAGCACATGCTGTTGCAGAAATATCGCAACGCTCACATCAATTACAGAAGCGGACAGTGAATCGGTTTCGGGGTCGATTGTCAGGCGGTGGTTTCGGCGAAATGGCAGGCCACCATCCGGCCGGCGACCGGTCGCAATTCGGGACGCTCCTGCGCGCAGCGGTCGGTGGCGAAGGGGCATCGCCGATGGAAGGTGCAGCCCGGTGGCGGGTCGATCGGCGACGGGAGCTCGCCCTTCACCTGCAAGCGGCGCGACCGCGCCTTGGGATCCACCGAGGGCGTCGCCGCCAGCAGCACCTGGGTATAGGGATGCCGCGGGTCGCGGAACACTGTGTCCTTCGTCCCCTGCTCCACCGGTCGTCCGAGATACATCACCATGACGTCGTCGGCGATGTGCCGGACCACCGAGAGGTCGTGGGAGATGAACATGTAGGCGAGGTTGAACTCGGCCTGCAGGTCCATCAGCAGGTTCAAGACCTGGGCACGAATCGAGACGTCGAGCGCCGAGACGGGCTCGTCGGCCACCACCACCTTCGGCTTCAGCATCAGCGCGCGGGCGATCGCGATGCGCTGGCGCTGGCCGCCGGAGAACATGTGGGGATAGCGGCTGTAATGCTCGGGCCGGAGACCGACATGCGCCATCATCGCCCGCGCCGCGTCGTGCCGCTGCACGCGGTCGAGTTGGGTGTTGATCTCCAACGGCTCCTCGAGGATCTCGCCGATTTGCTTCCGCGGATTGAGTGAGCCGTAAGGATCCTGAAACACCATCTGGACCCGGGCGCGCAGGCGCTTCAGCGTCGCGTGGTCGGCCTTCGTCACATCAATGTGATCGAGCTCCAACGTTCCGCTGGTCGGCCGCTCGATCATGGTGACCATGCGGGCGAGCGTGGACTTGCCGCAGCCCGATTCTCCGACCACGGCCAGCGTCCGGCCGGGATGGAGCACGAAGCTCGTCCCGGCGACCGCCTTCAGGCTCGCATGGCCGCGCAACAGGCCGCGGGAAACGCTGTAATGGCGGTGGAGATCGGTCGCCTTCAGGACCGGCTCGGCGGCGACGGGCGTTGCAGGCATCGCGGCGGCGGCGGTCATGGCCGAGTCTCCTCGGCAAGACGCGTCGCGCCCGGCGAGCGCCATTTCGGATCGGGATGGCCGGTCGGGATCCCCTGCTCCAGGGGAAAGTGGCAGCGCACGAGCGCGCCGCCCGCCGGCGCCAGCTTCGGCGCCTCGGCGCGGCAGCGATCGACGGCGAAGGTGCAGCGCGGATTGAAGACGCAGCCCACCGGCCGGTCGGCGATGCCCGGCACCATGCCGGGAATGGTGGCGAGCCGGCCCTTGTCCAGGCTGCGCTCGGGCAGCGCTTCCAGCAACGCCGCGGTGTAGGGATGGCGCGGATTCTCGAAGAGAAGCGTCGCCGGCTGCTGCTCCACCTGCTGGCTGGCGTACATCACGGAGACCCGCTCGGCGGTCTCGGCGACCACGCCCATGTCGTGGGTGATCAGCACCATCGCCATGCCGCGCTGCTTCTGCAGGTCCACGAGCAGGTCGAGGATCTGCGCCTGGATCGTGACGTCGAGGGCGGTGGTCGGCTCGTCGGCGATCAGCAGCTTCGGATTGCAGGCGATCGCCATGGCGATCATGACACGCTGGCACATGCCGCCGGAGAGCTGGTGCGGAAAGGCGGCGAGCCTCGTCGCTGCCGCCGGGATGCCGACCTGGTCCAGGAGCTCCACCGTGCGGTCGCGGCGTTGGCGCCGGCCGCCGCCCTCGTGCGCCGCCAGCGCCTCCATGATCTGGAACCCCACCGTGAAGCAGGGATTGAGGCTGGTCATCGGCTCCTGGAAGATCATGGCGATGTCCTTGCCGGTGATCTTCCGCCGCGCCGCCGGATCGAGCCGCAGCAGGTCTACGCCGTCGAACTTCAGGCTGTCGGCGGTGACGCGCCCCGGATAGGGGATCAGCCCCATGACCGCCAGCATGGCGACGCTCTTGCCCGAGCCGGATTCGCCGACGACGCCGAGCAACTCGCCCTTCTCGATCGAGAGGTCGAGACCGTCCACCGCGCGGAACGCGCCGCGATGGGTCTGGAACTCGACCGAGAGGTTGCGGATCTCGAGCAGCGACATCGCCCGGCCTCAGCGCTTCAGCTTGGGGTCGAGCGCATCGCGCAAACCGTCGCCCAGCAGGTTGAACGCCAGCACGGTCACCAGGATGGCGATGCCGGGGAAGGTCACCGCCCAATAGGCGCGCTCGATGTACTGCCGCGAATCCGCCAGCATGGTGCCCCATTCCGGCGTCGGCGGCTGCGCGCCGAGGCCGAGGAAGCCGAGCGCCGCAGCATCCAGCACCGCGGAGGAGATGCCGAGCGTCGATTGCACGATCAGCGGCGCGAGGCAATTCGGGAGCACGGCCCGGAACATCAGCCGCAAGGTGCCGGCACCCGACACCTTCGAAGCGATCACGTAGTCCTTGGTAAGCTCGGTCATCACCGCGGCGCGCGTGAGGCGCGCATAGTGCGGGATGTTGGTGATCGCCACCGCGATCATCGCGTTGCGCAGCCCGGCGCCCAGCAGCACGACGATCACGATCGCCAGCAGCAGGCTGGGCAGCGCCAGGATGATGTCCATCAGCCGCATGATCAGCGAGTCGGCGGTGCCGCGGTAGAAGCCGGAGACCAGGCCGAGGAGCAGGCCGATCGAGAGCGAGAGCGTCACCACGATGCAGCCGATCATCAAAGAGTACTGCGAGCCGTAGATGATGCGGGAGAGGACGTCGCGTCCGAGCGGATCGGTGCCGAGCGGATAGGCCCAGCTGCCGCCCTCGTCCCAGGCCGGCGGCGTCAGGGCGATGTCGACGTTCTGCGCCGAGGGGTCGTGTGGCGAGATCAGCGGCGCCAGGACGGCGCAGAGGATCAGCAGCAAGATCACGGTCAGCGCCGCCATGGCGCCGCGGTTGGATTTCAGCGAGCGCCAGATCTCCTGGCGCGGCGTCAGGAGCGGCGCGGCGACCGGGACGGTTACGACGGTGGTGGTTGCGTCGGTCATCTGCGCCCCCGGATCCGTGGGTTCAACACGCCATAGAGCAGGTCAACCGAGAGATTGACCAGGATGACGAGACCGGCGATCAGCAGCACGCCGCCCTGCACCGAGGGATAGTCGCGCTGATAGATCGAATTGACCAGCCAGGAGCCGACGCCAGGCCAGGAGAAGATGTTCTCGGTCAGGATCGCGCCGCCCATCAGGGTGCCGACCTGGAGCCCGATCACGGTCACCACCGGAATCATCGCGTTGCGGAGCGCGTGGATGCCGACCACGCGAAAGCCGGAGAGACCTTTCGCCCGCGCGGTGCGGACGTAGTCCTCGCCCAGCACTTCCAACATCGCCGAGCGGGTCATCCGGGCGATCACCGCCAGCGGAATCGTGCCGAGCACGATCGACGGCAGGATCAGGTGGCTCAATGCCGAGACGAAGGCGCCCTCCTGGTCCGACATCAGCGAGTCCCAGAGCATGAAATTGGTGCCCTCGTCGAAATAGTAGTCGAGGTCGATCCGGCCGGAGACCGGCGTCCAGCCGAGATGGATCGAGAACAGCAGGATCAGCAGCAGGCCCCACCAGAAGATCGGCATCGAATAGCCGGTCAAGGCCGCGCCCATCAGCGCATGGTCGTAGACCGAGCCGCGCTTCTCGGCGGCGAGCACGCCGGCCGGGATCGCGACGACGATGGCGAACACCATGGCGCAGACAGCGAGCTCCAGGGTCGCGGGGAAGAGCGTGAAAAAATCGTCCCACACCGGATTCTTGGTGACGATCGACTTGCCGAGATCGCCTTGGGCGACCTGCCAGAGATAGTCGAAGAACTGCACGTAGAGCGGCCGGTCGAGGCCGTACTGCGCCAGCATGGCCGCCTTGCGGACAGGATCGATCACCTTCTCGCCCAGCATCATCTGGATCGGATCGCCGGGGATGAGGTGGATCAGCGTGAAAGTGAGCAGCGCCGCGCCCAGGAAGGTCGGGATGATGAGCAGGACGCGATGGACGACGAAGCGGATCATGCAGGCGGCGTGGCCTCAAAAAACGCGCACCGGCGGAGGCTCCTCGCCCCCGCCGGTGCTGCCGTTTCGCACTGGGCTGTTACTTCAGCGAGACGCCCTCGAAGTTGTGGAAGCCGAGGGGATCCATGACGTAGCCCTGGACCTTCTTGCTCATCGGCATGAAGACCACCGAGTGGACGATCGGAACGATCGCCGCCTCGTCGTGGATGAGCTGTTCGGCCTTGGCGTAGATCTCCACGCGCTTGGCCTGGTCCGAGGTCTCCAGACCCTGCTTCAGCAGTGCGTCGTAGTCGTTGTTGCACCACTTCTCGTTGTTCTGGCCGGGGGCCTTGCCGGTGCCGCCGCAGCCGTGCAGGTAGAGGAAGTTGTCCGGATCGCCGATATCGCCGGTCCAGCCGATCTGGGCCATCGGCGCCTCGCCGTTGTGCAGGCGCTTCAGGTATTCGGCCCAGTCGTAGGTGACGAGGTTCGCCTTGATGCCGACCTTGGCGAGGTCGGCCTGCATCAGCTCGCCCATCTTCTTGCCGTCAAGGTTGTACGGGCGCGACACCGGCTGGTACCAGAGGTCGACCGAGAGGTCCTTCACCCCGGCGCCTTCCAGCATCTGCTTCGCCTTGTCCGGGTCATACGGATACGGCTGGACCGCATCGTTGTAGCCCCAGATCGTCGGCGGCAGCGGATTCTTCGCGGCACTGGCACCGCCGAGGTATTCCGCCTTGATGATCGCGTCCTTGTTGATCGCCATGTTGATCGCCTGCCGCACCGTCTTGTTGTCGAACGGCTTCATCGTGGCGTTCATGGTGAGATAGGCGATGTTGAGGCCCGGGCTCTCCTCGACCGTCAGCTTCGGATTGGCCTTCAGGGCGTCGATGTCGGCCGCCGCCGGATACGGCATGATATCGCACTCGCCGGCGACCAGCTTGGCCTTGCGGACCGCCGGGTCCTTGGTGATGGCGAAGACCAGGTTGTCGATCTTCTGCTTGCCGCGCCAGTAATCCTTGTTGGCCTTGTAGCGGATTACCGCGTCCTTCTCGTAGGAGACGAAGGTGAAGGGGCCGGTGCCGACCGGAATCTGGTCGATCTGCTCCTTCTTGTTCTCCTTGGCGAGCTTGTCGGCGTATTCCTTGGAGAGGATCGACGCCCACTCCATCGCCACCTCGGAGATGAAGGGCGCCTCCGGAGCGGCAAGCGTGATCTTGACGGTCATGTCGTCGACCTTCTCCACGCTCTTCATCTTGTCCGGCATGCCCATGCCTTCGAAGTAGGCGTAGGAGCCGCCGTTCACGTCGTGGTACGGGTTCGACTTGTCCAGCATACGGTTGAAGCTGAAGACCACGTCATCGGCGTTCATCTCGCGCGTTGGCTTGAAGCCCTTGATGGTCTGGAACTTCACGCCCTTGCGAAGATGGAAGGTATAGGTGAGGCCGTCATCGCTGACCTCCCACTTCTCGGCGAGGCTCGGCATCGGATCGGTGGTGCCGAACTTGATCTCGACCAGGCGGTTGAACACCGGGCGGACGACATCGAGCGTGGTGCCCGAATCATAGAGCTGCGGGCCGAAGCCTTCCGGGCTGCCTTCCGAGCAGTAGCGGAGCGTCGAAGCCGCCTCGGCCGCGGCGCTCATGCCCAACAGCAGGGCGAGCGCCGCCGTGGCGGTGATAAGCCGAACTTTCATGATTGAGTCTCCCTCTTGCGCTATGCGGGGACCCTTATCGATTGTGCTATTTTGCCGATCCCCGTTGCGGAGACCGTATTCCCGTTCATTGAACGGTGTCAATTCCAAGCTGCGGCTTTCCCATGTTTTCCGCGGGTTTGCGGCCGGTCCAAGGATTAATTCAGCCGTGGCGATCCGCCGGTTGCGGCCGTCGATCCGGCGCCTTCACCGGCGCTTCGCCGCCCAGCTTGACCCGCCTCCGCCACCCAAGCATGTTGCGCACCATGGCACACGGCACCTCGGTACTGATCCCCGCTCCCTTCGTTTGCGACACCCTCTCGGTCCGGCCCGAATGGATCGACGGCAACGGTCACATGAACGTCGCCTATTACCTGAAGGCGTTCGACGAGGGGTTCGATGCCGCCTATGACGCGATCGAGTTCGGCTTCGACATGATCGAGCGGCGCGGCGTCTCCACCATGGCGGCGGAGATGCACATCACCTATCAGGGCGAGCTCTTCGAAGGCGATCCGATCCGCATCGAGACCCAGCTCATCGACTTCAACCGCAAGCGCTTCCACTGGTTTCAGCAGATGCGCCACCGCGAGACCGGCAACCTCGCCGCCACCTGCGAATGGATGATCCTGTTCATCGACATGTCGAAGCGCAAAGTCGCCGAGATGCCGGACGACATCTTCGATCTCGTCTCCCGCGTGAAGGCGGCGCACGCGCATCTGCCGCGCCCGCCAGAGGTGGGACGGTTCATCTCGCTGGAGAACAAGCGGCGGGGTTGAGAAGAAATTGATCGAGCAGCCTTCGAGAGATCATCAATGGTGGCGATATGCAGCTGCTGGTACGGCGACCATATTCGTCGCACCTCTCGCTCTCTTCGTTCCGCATAACATCGCCTTCTACCCGATCTCGATCTTCGTAGCGTCGCCTTTCCTCCTGATTGCGGTATTGGTTGGGGGTGCGCTCTTCAGGAGCTTTCAGAAACGTGGGGTCTGCCACTGGTTGATATCGACGCTTGCCGGCGCATTCTTTGGCGGGACGGCTGCGGTATTTTTTTGGAAAGTAACTGCAGGCGAAGTGATCGCACTTACCACCTGGGAATCCTCAGCACGCTTTGTGGTCGCCGGGGCCCTTAGCGCGCTGACATTTCATCTCATCATGTCCGCAGGGCCTTCGCGGAGCAGGCCCAGCCCGTCAGATCCTACTGCGCCTTGACGATCGCGCCGTTGAGCTCGCACTCGGGCAGCGCGAGCGGCAGGAACTTCGCAGCGATCTGTTCCGGCGCCGGCAGGCTCGCGGGATCCTCGCCGGGGAAGGCCTGGGCGCGCATGCCGGTGCGGGTACGGCCGGGGTCGATCAGGTTCGCGCGGACCTTGGTCTGCTGGATTTCCTGGGCATAGACCCGGACCATCATCTCCAGCGCCGCCTTCGAGACCGAATAGGCGCCCCAGAACGGCCGCGCCACCTGGCCGACGCTGGAGGAGACAAAGATCGCCCGCCCTGCCTCCGAAAGGCGCAGCAGCGGATCGAGGCTGCGGATCAGGCGCCAGTTGGCGGTCAAGTTGAGGTCGAGGACGCGCTGCCATTCCGCCGGCTCGATGTGCCCCAGCGGCGAGAGCGTGCCGAGATCGCCGGCATTGCCGACCAGCACATCCAGGCGGCCGTAGCGCTCATAGAGCGCGGCGCCCAACCGGTCGATCGCCTCGAATTCCTTCAGGTCCAGCGGCACAAGCAGGCTGGTGCGGCCGGTCAGCTGCCGGATCTCGTCGTCCAGCTCTTCGAGGCCGCCCACGGTGCGCGCGACCAGCACCATCTCCGCGCCCTCCTGGGCGAAGAGCCGCGCCACCGCCTTGCCGATGCCGCGCGACGCGCCGGTCACGAGCGCGACGCGGCCCGCGAGCCGTCCGGTGGCCTCAGGCATTACGCCCGTTCCGCCAGCAGGGAGAGTTGGTGGGTGCCGTCACCGCCGGTCTGGTCGGTGAGCTCGGTCGGATAGTCGCCGGTGAAGCAGGCATCGCAATATTGCGGCTGCCGGGCGTCGCGGCCCTTGTGGCCCATGGCGCGGTAGAGGCCGTCGATGGTGATGAAGGCGAGACTGTCGGCGCCGATGAACTCGGCCAT
>DATKNM010000429.1:0-2559 GCA_035541335.1 Binatia bacterium | reverse complement strand
GTCGCGGCGCTACGGCTGGCGACGATGGCGTCCGGCGTGTCGGTGATCAGCACCCGGCCGGCATGCATCAGCGCCACGCGGTCGCATCGCTCCGCCTCGTTCATGAAGTGGGTCGAGACGAAGACGGTGACGCCGTCGCGGCGTGAGAGTTCAACGATCATGCGCCAGAAATCGTCCCGCGCCTCGGGATCGACGCCGGAGGTGGGCTCGTCCAGGATCAGAATCTCCGGCCGGTGCAGGCAGGCCGCGGCGAGCTGCAGGCGCTGGCGCACGCCGAGCGGCAGCTTGCCGGGCAGGACGCCCGCTATAGCGGCAAGGTCAAAGCGCTCCAGCGCGGCCCGAACACGCTCCGCCACTTCGGCGCCGGCGATGCGGTAGAGCCGGGCGTGGAGCTCGAGATTGGCGCGCACCGTCAGCTCCTCGTAGAGCGAGAAGCCCTGAGACATGTAGCCGATCTTGAGCCGGGTCGCGATATCCTGGGCCTGGACCGGCCGGCCCAGCAGCTCTGCCCGGCCCTCGCTCGCCGCGAGCAGGCCGGTCAGCATCTTCATAGTGGTGGTTTTGCCCGAACCGTTCGAGCCGAGGAAGCCGAAGATCTCGCCGCGCTCGATGCGGAAGCTCACCTTGTCGACGGCGGTGAATTCGCCGAAGCGCCGTGTCAGGTTCTCGGCGACAATTGCGGGCGCGCCGTCGTGGAAGCGGCGCGGCGGCACCACGAAGGGTTCCACTGGAGCGGGCTTCTTGCGGTCGCCGCGATGGCGCAGCGCCACATAGGCGGCGTCGAGATGCGCAGTGCCGGTTTCGGAGATGACTTCGGCCGTCGCTCCGGCGGCGAGGATCCGCCCGCCGTCGATCGCGATCAGACGCTCGAACCCTTCCGCCTCTTCCATGTAGGCGGTGGCGACCAGCATGGTCATCTGCGGCCGCTCGGCGCGGATCCGGGCGATCATCTCCCAGAACTGCCGGCGCGACAGCGGATCGACGCCGGTGGTGGGTTCGTCGAGGATCAGGAAGTCAGGATCGTGCACCAGGGCGCAACAGAGGCCGAGCTTCTGCTTCATGCCCCCGGAGAGCTTGCCGGCGGGACGGTCGGGAAAGGGCGCGAGTCCGGTCGCCGCCAGCAGTCGCGCGCGGCGCTGCGCCATCGCCGCCGGATCGAGGCCGAACAGGCTGGCGAAGAAGTCGATGTTCTCGGCGACCGAGAGCGTCGGATAGAGGTTCTTGCCGAGGCCCTGCGGCATGTAGGCGATGCGCGGGCCGATGCCGCGTCGATGACGGCGATCCGCCATATCGCCGCCGAGCACCTCGATTTGTCCCTGCTGGATGCGCTTGGCGCCGGCGATCAGTCCGAGCAGCGTCGACTTGCCGACGCCGTCGGGTCCCACCAGCGCGACCGAGGCGCCCTCGGGAATCTCGACCGCGATCTCGCGGAGCGCCTGGGTCTTGCCGTAGCGGTGCGAGACGCCTTCGATCCGCAACGCGGCGCGGCCGGCGCGTGCGGCTGGCTCGGCCATCGATCGCCCCTCGTCATTGCGCATCGGCGGGTTTCGGCGGCAGTTTCGGCGTCAGGTTGGCCGGCCAGGTCGCGGAGGCGGAGACCCTCACATAGGCATCACCGGTCAACCCGGCCTTCACGTATTCGCGGTAGGTCTCCAGCAACTTCGGATCGATCTGCAGCTTGATGCGGTACATCAGCTTTTCGCGCTCGTTCTCGGTCTCGACGAATTTCGGCGTGAATTGCGCCTCCGCCGCGACGAAGGAAACCGTCGCCGGCACCACGTAGTCCGGCGCCGCGTCGAGCACGATCCGCCCCTCGGAACCAATCCCGACCCGGCCGGCGAGCGGGGTCGGGAGGAAGATCGTCATGTAGACATCGGAGAGATCGAGCAGGGTCGCGATCTGGCCGCCCGCCGCCAGCACTTCGCCGGGCTGCGCCAGCTTGTATTCGACCCGGCCGGAGACCGGCGCGGTCATCGACATGTCGTTCAGCACCGCCTGGAGCTGCGCCACCGAGGCGTCGGCCGCGTCCTCCGCCGCCTGGGCATCGCCGATCGCCGCTTCGGCCGCTGTTACGGAAGCGGCGGCCACGTCGCGTTCGGCTTGGCGCTGGTCGACGGTGGAGGCCGAGGTGAAATCGCGCTGCTTCAGGGTCTGGGCGCGCTGCAGCTCGACCACGGCGAGCTTCAGCTCGGCCTGGCGCATCAGGAGCTGTGCTTTGGCTTGGCCAACCGACTGCGACGCCTGCCGGGCCTTGGCCTTGGCGGCGGCGATCTCGGCCAGGAGCTCGGCCGTGTCCATGCGCGCGACCACGGTGCCGCGCTGGACGAAGTCGCCTTCCTTCACCAGGATTTCGGCAACCCGTCCGGCATATTTGGTCGCGACCGCCACGCGCTCCGCCTCGATCCGGCCGTTGGCGCGGGCGAGGCCCTCAGGGACTGCGTTCGCCTGCTGGAATTGCCAGCGGGCGAAGAAGCCGATGCCGACGGCGACGATGGCGGCGAGAATGATGGCGGGGACAAGACGCATGATGGGACTTCAGCAGGACCGCGGGAGGGCGGC
>DATKNM010000428.1:0-6919 GCA_035541335.1 Binatia bacterium | reverse complement strand
TGCGACCAGGGCGCCAGCACCCAGCCCGCTTCCGGCGTCTCGCCATAGCTGGGCTCGATCTCTCGATGGAACATGCCGAAGCCGACCTCGCCGGCGAAGCGGCCGCTCGCCCGCTCCTCCACCGCCCAATAGCCGTAGCCGAGGAAGTTCCATAGCCCGGCATAGCGCAGCATCCGCGCCCAGGATTCCTCGCGGGTCGAAGCCTTGCCGCTGATGTGCCGCGCCACTTCGAGATCGCCCCACATGGCGGCAGCGGCCTCGAAGTCGTCGCGGCGATGCCCGCGCAAGGTGAGGCGCGGGGTGGACAGCGTCGGGACGAGCTCGATGGATGGCTTGTTCATCTGCGCTTTCTGGACGTTCATCGGCTGAGTCCTCGAACCCGATCAAGCAGATCGCCGATACGCACGAACTTCAATTGAACACCGCCAGAATGTCGGCGGGCGGGCTCCGACGGCCCCAAATCAGCGCCGGAATCGCAAGAGCCAACCCGACCAGGAGAGACAGTCTGCCGACGAGAAGGAAGCCTTGAAGAAGCTCAGGATTGAATGGCGATATCGGAGCCTGTGCATAGCCCTGTCCGACCCCCGTCGCCTCAAGTCCGGCGTACAAAGCTCCGTAGATACCCAACGGAAGGCTGATGCAGAATATCGCGCCGGCCCACAGGAGAATTTTCGCCCACAAGCGCCATCGCCGTGGCGTCGTTCTGCGGCGCGCCGACTCCGCAACCGAGATCGGAATGCCGCCGATACAGACTGCGGCACTCGCTGTCGCAATCGACGACGGCAGAACCATCAGGAATGCCTCCGTCTGCACATGCTGAAAGGCAACGACGATTCCCGCCATGGCTGGGATCACACCGAGGGCGCGGATCAGCCAGCCCAGGCTCTCAAGCGCCAAGGCCCACGCGGGGAACTTCTCAGCCCCCGGTTCGACACCTAAACTCACCCCTGCCCCACTCCAGCTTTCTCCCCACGATTGCAAGATCGTGAAGACTATAGCCGCGGCATGTCAACATCTTGTGCTTTGTGGATAAGTTGACTATTTCTTACCCGTGCAGCGAGAATGCAGACGATGATGGCATCGCCCGAGTCCTGTCCTGCGCTGGTGCTCAACGCCGATTTCCGGCCGTTGAGTTACTTCCCGCTGTCCCTGTGGCCCTGGCAGGAGACCGTGAAGGCGGTGTTCCTGGACCGGGTCAACATCCTCTCGGAATACGACCGGGTTGTGCACAGCCCGAGCTTCTCGATGAAGCTCCCCTCCGTCATCGCGTTGAAAGAGTTCATCCCTCAGGAGCGCCGCCCGGCCTTCACCCGGTTCAACGTGTTCCTGCGCGACCGCTTCCGCTGCCAGTATTGCGGCGAGGGCTCCCCGGCGCCGGACCTCACCTTCGACCATGTGGTGCCGCGCTCCCGCGGCGGGCGCACCAACTGGGAGAACGTGGTCACCGCCTGCCAGAACTGCAATCTGCGGAAAGGCAACCGCCTGCCGCACCAGGCGCACATGCATCCCAAACGAACACCGTTCCAACCCAGTACGTTCGAGCTGCAGGAGAACGGACGCGCCTTCCCGCCGAACTACCTCCACCAAAGTTGGCGGGATTTTCTTTACTGGGATTCCGAGCTGGAAGCCGGCTGAGCGCCGCTCCACGATTCCGCCACAATCTCGATTGCGCATCGCCCTGGCGGTTTTCCCCAGTGTTATCCGCATGTGGATAAGATGCGGGAAAGCGGCCGAAAGCCGCGTGTGACGGACTCCGGGTATGTGCACCGAGTCGTGGATGAATCCGGAAAAGCGGGGATGAACGGCCGGTTGATTTGGGGCTGATTTTGGGTTCATTTGCCCCAACGGTGATGTCGCACGCCGGAGTCCCCACAGAGTCCCAGAGCGCCCATGTCCGAAGCCAGCAGCAGCCTTTTCGTCGAGACCGCGATCCAGGCGGTGAGCCGCGAGATGCGGACCGGCGTGCTGCCTTATCAATCGCTGCAGACCATGCTGCGCGAGAAGGAGATCTGGGCAACCGACGCCGAGATCACCGCGGCGCAATTGCAGCCGGCGAGCCTCGACCTTCGCTTGGGCCCCGTCGCCTATCGCGTCCGCGCGAGCTTCCTCCCGGGCCCCGAGGCGACGGTGCTGGAGCGGGTGAAGGAGCTCGACGGTTACGCCATCGATCTTTCGCAAGGTGCCGTGCTGGAGAAGGGCTGCGTCTACGTGGTGCCGCTGATGGAGCACCTTGACCTGAAGGGCGCGACGACGGCGGTCACCAACCCGAAGAGCTCGACCGGCCGGCTCGACATCCTGACCCGCATGATCGCCGATCGCGGCCAGGTGTTTGACGAGGTCGAGGCCGGCTATTCCGGCCCGCTCTATGCCGAGATCACGCCGCGCACCTTCAGCATCGTCGCGCGCGCCGGCTCGCGCCTCAACCAGATCCGCTTCCGCCGCGGCTCGCCGGCCCTCGCCGCGAGCGAGCTCCAGCGCATGCACGAGGCCGGCGATCTCGTCCAGGTCGAGGGCGCGGCGCGACCTTTGCGCGGCAAGAACGTGCAGGTCACGATCGATCTCGAGGGCCGCAGCGGCGAGACGCTGATCGGCTATCGCGCGAAGAAGCACACCGACCGGATCGACGTGGATCGCGTGGGCGCCTATGACGCCACGGATTTCTGGGACCAGATCCATCGCCATCGCGAGCCGCGCCTCATCCTCGACCCCGACGAGTTCTACATTCTCGCGACCCGCGAAGCCGTGCGGGTGCCGCCGGACTACGCGGCGGAGATGATCCCCTACGACACCGCGGTCGGCGAGTTCCGCGTGCACTATGCCGGCTTCTTCGATCCCGGCTTCGGCTGGGACATGAGCACCGGCGGCAGCCGCGGGGTGCTGGAGGTGCGCTCGCACGAAGTGCCCTTCATGCTGGAGCATGGGCAGACCGTCGCCATGCTGCGCTACGAGCGGATGGCGATGCGGCCGGACAAGCTCTACGGCCAGGGCATCGGCTCCAACTACCAGAACCAGGGACTGAAGCTGGCGAAGCAGTTTGCGTAACCTGAAGCGCTGGTTCTTCCTCTTCGCCGGCTTCGCCTGCTACGGAATCGCCATCGCGATGATGGTGCGGGCCGACCTCGGGCTCGGGCCCTGGGATGCGTTCCATCAGGGCGTCGCCCGGCAGGCCGGGATGAAGATCGGCACCGCGGCGATGATCGTCGGCGCGGTCGTCATGCTGGCCTGGCTGCCGCTCCGCCAGAAGCCCGGCTACGGCACCATCCTCAACGTGCTCTGCATCGGGCCGATGACCAACATCGCCCTCGGCTGGATCCACACGCCGGAGAGTGCCATCGCGCGCTGGGCGCTGATGCTGGGCGGGGTGGTCATCATCAGCATTGGCAGCGCGCTCTATCTGCCGACCAAGCTCGGCGCCGGCCCGCGCGACGGGCTGATGCTGGGCCTGCACCAGAAATTCGGACTCTCGATCCGGGTGGCGCGGACCATCGTCGAGGTCGCGGTGCTGGCGGCCGGCTGGTGGCTCGGCGGCACGGTCGGCCTCGGCACCATCGCCTTCGCCTGCCTGATCGGCCCGCTGATCCACTTCATGCTGGATCTGGAGAAGAAGATGGGGCTGGTGGGGTAGCGCTCGCGGCTTAAGCGCTCAAACCCGCTCCGCCAGCCAGATGGCGAGCCTGGAGCCGGCCTTGATGGCAGCGGTCAGCACCGGGTAGGCGGGGGCCTGCTCGGCGCCGTTGGCGAGGCCGGCGTCGCGGTGGTGGAGCTCGTCGTCGCGGAATTTCTCGATGGTCTGCTGCAGCGGCCGCTCGTCGGTGCCGAGGGTCTCGGCCTGGGCCCGGTAGTGCTCGTCGATCACCTCCTCGACGGCGACGGTGCAGGCCATGGCGGCCTTCGGCCCCAGGAACGCGGTGGCGGCGCCCAAAGCGAAGCCGGCGACGTGCCAGAGCGGATAGAGCGCCGAGGGGCGCGCGCGCCGCTCCACCATCAGGCGCTCGAACTCCTTCAGGTGCTGCAGCTCCTGCTCGTACATGCCGCGCACGACGGCGGCCTCCGGCTTGCCGCGCAGCATGGCGAGCTGGCCTTCATAGATCCGCTTCGCGCCGTATTCGCCGGCATGGTCGACCCGGATGATGCGGTCGATCAGCTGCGCCTTGGTGGGATCGCCGGGGAGACGATCCTCGGCAGTCGCATGGGGGGTCTTGCGCGTGTCGCTCATCGATGCACCTTCCTCGTCGCGCCCCAGAGTGCGAAGACCGCGAGCAGCAGCGCATAGATCGCGCTGTAGCCGGCCATGGAGATGCCGAAGAGGACGAAGGCCGCCT
Source organism: Binatia bacterium (assembly GCA_035541335.1). Taxonomy (GTDB): domain Bacteria; phylum Pseudomonadota; class Alphaproteobacteria; order Dongiales; family Dongiaceae; genus Dongia. The sequence continues at coordinate 2,597 of DATKNM010000428.1, read as the reverse complement.
CGTCGCAGCGCGTGACGGGCGCGTTGTTGATGGCGTTCAGCAGCTCCTCGTTGCTCATCCCGGCGCTGGCGGTGCCGACGCAGGCGGCGGTGCCCTGCCACCAGCCCTGCTCGACCCCGACCTGGAAGACCGCGATGCCGACGACGCCGAGTAAGGCGAGGGCCATCAATCCCAGCCAGAACTTGCGCAGCCCCGGGCTCCGGCTGAAGGCGACGGCGAAGACGCCCATGGCGATCGCCGCCCAGTAGCCGTAGCGCTGCAGGTGGCAGAGCTCGCAGGGGATGAGGCCGAAGCCGTATTGCGCCAGCCAGGCGACGCAGAGCGCCGCGAAGGCGAGGAGCGTGGCGATCCAGGGGACGTCGCGGGCATCGATGCCGGCGGCGCGGCCGTGGTGGAACTGCGATCGGGTACGGGCCAATTCTGCCTCAGCCGAGGTATTTCAGGACCAGGAAGCCGCCCGCCACCAGCACGACGAAACCGGTGGTGACCAGCGTCAGGCGCCGTTCGATGAAATCACGGATCGGCGCCCCGAAACGATAGAGCAAGGCCGCCACCAGGAAGAAGCGGAATCCGCGGGTGACGATCGAGGCGAGGATGAAGGGCACCAGGGCGAAGCCGGCGATGCCGCTCGCTATGGTGACGAGCTTGTAGGGGATGGGGGTCAGGCCCTTGATCAGGATGATCCAGAGGCCCCAGCGGTTGAAGCCGTCGATGAAGGCCTGGATCTTCGGCTGCAGCCCGTAGAAGGCGACGATCCGCTGCCCCACCGATTCGTAGAGCGCATGGCCGATCCAGTAGCCGAGCAGCGCTCCCAGGACCGAGGCGACCGTGCAGACCAAGGCGTAGAACCAAGCCTTGCGCCGGTCGGCCAGCACCATCGGGATCAGCATGGCATCGGGCGGAATCGGGAAGAAGGAACTCTCCGCAAAACTCACAGCAAAGAGTGCCCAGGCGGCGTAGCGGTGATGGGCGAGGCGCATCACCCAGTCGTACATTCGGCGCAGCACGGTCCCGTTCTGGCTCCGACAATGGGGCCGAAGCTGTAGCAGGCCCGGCTTACGCTGTCATGAGGCGGGACGTCGCCTCAATGCAACGTGAGCAACTCGCCCTGGCGCCATTGTGGGGCTTTGAGCAGCTTCGTCGAGGCGACTTCGACCGAGTGCAGCTTGCCGTCGAGGTTGCGGGACCAGAAGTCGAGGAATTTGCGCAGCGTCGGATATTTCGGGGCGAGGTCGTAATCCTGCCAGACAAAGGTCTGCAGCAGGCCGGGATGGTCCGGCATGTGGTAGAGGATCTTCGCCGTCGTCAGGCGGTAGTCGTTGAGCTGCAATGCCAGTCCGGAAATCACCATCGAAACGGTCCCTCCATGCGGCCAAGACCGGGTCCGTTAACCAACTGCCTCCGAATCGCTGCGGCGGACCCTTCCTGGAATCATACCAAGATGATCCGCCCAGTTCCTTAACATTTGATTGAATAGTCCTGTTTTTCCAGTTACTTAGCACTCGTTAATCTGTATTGCTGCCAAGCGACGCCGGAACCGGCTCCCGGTCGGCGAAAAATCCCTGCGCTTGCGGCGGCTTAGACCCTTGACGCTGGCGGGGCTTGGGCCTACATCGCTGGCACTCGCCGAACGGGAGTGCTAACAGGCTCAGACCTGCTGCGCCCCTGGCGGCGATCGAAACCAGGGACGCCACTTTCAATCCATACGGAGGATCTCCATGAAGTTCCGCCCGCTTCACGACCGCGTTCTCGTGCGCCGCATCGAAGGCGTCGAGAAGACCGCGGGGGGCATCATTATTCCCGACACCGCCAAGGAAAAGCCGCAGGAAGGCGAAGTGATCGCCGCCGGCGGGGGCGCGAAGAGCGAAGACGGCAAGGTCACGCCGCTCGACGTGAAGGCGGGCGACCGCATCCTGTTCGGCAAGTGGTCGGGCACCGAGGTGAAGATCGACGGTGAGGACCTGCTGATCATGAAGGAGTCCGACATCCTCGGCATCATCGAGGGCAGCGCCTCCAAGAAGAAGGCCGCCGAGTAAGCCGTTACGGGCTGCCTGGCGCCGCTTCACACACAGACAAAAGGACAGAGAACAATGGCTGCTAAAGACGTTCGCTTTTCCGGCGACGCCCGCGAGCGCATGCTGCGCGGCGTCGACATCCTCGCCAACGCGGTGAAGGTCACCCTCGGCCCCAAGGGCCGCAACGTGGTGCTCGACAAGTCGTTCGGCGCCCCGCGGATCACCAAGGACGGCGTCACCGTCGCCAAGGAGATCGAGCTCGCCGACAAGTTCGAGAACATGGGCGCGCAGATGCTGCGCGAGGTCGCGTCCAAGACCAACGACATGGCGGGTGACGGCACCACCACCGCGACCGTGCTCGCCCAGTCGATCGTCCGCGAGGGCGGCAAGGCCGTCGCGGCGGGCCTCTACCCGATGGACCTGAAGCGCGGCATCGACGCTGCGGTCCTGGCCGTGGTCGAGGACGTGAAGAAGCGTTCCAAGAAGGTCTCGACCTCGGAGGAGATCGCCCAGGTGGGCACCATCTCCGCCAACGGCGAGAAGGAAATCGGCGACATGATCGCCAAGGCCATGCAGAAGGTC
>DATKNM010000427.1:0-13260 GCA_035541335.1 Binatia bacterium | reverse complement strand
ATGGTTGTCGCAGAAGTCGGCGACGACGCGGATGCCGCGCTGCTTCAGGATCGCGACCAGGCTCAGCACGTGCTGGCCGAACACCTTGCCGATCACGGCGACGTCCGGCCGGACCTTGTCCATCGCCTGGCCGAAGGCGGCCTCGTTGGCCTTGTCGATCCGCCCCAGCAGGAAGGATTCGACGCCGAGCGCCTTCAGCTCGTTCTGCGGGATGATGCAGCGATAGCGCAGGCTGGCGAGGCCGCCGGTCACCGTGCCGTCGGCGTTCTTGATGACCGGCGCTTCATTGAGCCATGCAACGCGCATTGGCCGGGCTCAGGCCACGATGAAGAAGCCGTCGACCGCGGCCGTGCTGCCGAACTTGCCGGCGCGCTTGGGGTCGGCGATGAGCTTGCCCGGATTCTCCCGGATGTAGTCGCGCGCGCCTTCCCAGGGTCCTGGTCCGTGCTCGGGACGGACCGGATGGCCGTTCACCACCGTGTCCTCGACGATGACGTAATCCCCCTTCTTCAAGAGCGGCACATGGGCCCTGAGCTCGCGCAGGACATGGGCGGCGCTGTGATCGGAATCGAGGATCAGGAACACGCCGCGACGGTCTTGCGGGATCATGCGATGGACCTCGGCCGCGACCGCCGGGTCGCCGCTGTCCTTGGCGATCGCGACCAGATTGGCGATCTTCGCCGGATCGACCTGCCACTCGGGATAGGGGTCGATGGTCAGGACCTTGCCGGGGCGGCCGAGATTGGCGAGCAGGTCGGCGAAGAACAGCGCCGAGCCGCCGTGCCGCGTCCCGGTCTCGACCACCCAATCGATGCCGCGCTCGGTGATGATCTCCTGGTAGTTCCACATGTCGGGCGGGAACTTCAGGGTCCGGATCCCCCGGTAGTGCATGTTCTTCCAGAGATTCCGCGCATAGAACCACGAGAAGTAGTCCCAGGCCGGCCCGTTGGTCTGGGTGAGCCCTGCCGTGTCGACGTCTTGCACCAAGTCACTCTCCGTTGCGGTCCCCCGCCTCAGCAACTGCCCTTAGTCAGCAATTTCCGGGCCGCCGGCGCGTTCGCGAACTCCGCTCGGATGCAGTATAGGCGCCGGCCGGGAATTTGGCCAAGCGCGAGACCGGGCCGGATGCGGCCCGGTCTGGGATTCAATTGAACCGGATCGGACGGCTGAGCCGGTCCGCGGCTTCAGCGCACTGCGTCGGGGTGGAGCTTCGCCACGATCCGGCCGTCGGCCGTCTTGGCGGAATGGACCGAGCGCGCCATCAGGTCCTGCCAGCCCATGGTCTGGTTGGCCTTGGCATGCTCCTTCTTCCACTCCTCGGCGTATTCGCTGCCGGCGGTCTCCTCGAAGATCGGCATTCCCTGGGTGTAGTGCACCAGCTTGGCGTCGTTGCGCGGCGCATCATAGCCGACCAGGTGGTTCCATTCCCGCGGCAGGTCGCCGACCAGCTCTTCCGGCAGCCAATCGATGGTATGCGGCGCGCGGCACTGCTTCGGGTCCTGGACGTATTCCGGGGTCAGGATCTGGTTCGCGGGATGGCCGCTGTTGAACAGGATCATGCTGGCCCATTCGAATTTCTTCGGGTTCTTCGAGACCATCACCGCGTAGCGGTCGTCGGTCAGGGCGAAGAGCTCGGCCAGGTCGGCGCGGCAGAGGTAGTCGATATCGAGGAACATCGCCCAGCCCTGATAGCCGCAGAGCCAGGGCACCAGGAAGCGGCTGTAGGTGAACGGCGTCAGGCCAGTCCGGGTCAGCGGCAGGCTGGGGAGGAACAGCGGCGTGATCGCCACCGGCTTCGAGCAGCGGCGGAAGATGCTGAACTGCAGCACGTTGTGCGAGATCGCCTGGCGATGGTCGTAGCCGATGAAGATGCGGAGCGGTTGCTGGTAGGTCTGGGCAGTCATGGTGAAGTTGTCCTCGAGATCGAAGGCCGGATAGGCGCCGCTGTCAGGCGGATGTGCTGTAGATGAAGCCGAGCAGCTTGCTGGTGCCGGAGGTACCGATCGCCGGCAGTGACGAGACGAAGCTGTAGGCGTCCGCCATTGCATCGCTCAGGATCTGCCCCGGGCTGTTGGAAATGTTGGCGAGGCCGAACGGATCGTCGGTCCCCGGCGTGTAGGCCTGCTCGGTGGTGGTGAAGTCCTGGGTGTACGTGGTGCCCTGGCTGAGCTGGATCGCGTAGTTGTAGGTATTCTTGTTCTGCGGATCGATGCCGTCCGCCCGCGACATACGGATCGAGTACTGGCCGCGAGCGAGGTCGAAAGTGCCCTTCTTCAAGGCCTGGTAGTTGGCGTAGGCGTCGCCTGCATTGGGATCGCTGTCGGCGATCAGGCCCTTGCCCTGGGCGAACACCTGGATTCGGACGTTGCCGCTGGCATCCTTGGTCGGGTCGGTGGCGGTGGGATCGTTCACCAGCAGGTTGAGCTTGGTCGTACCCGGAGTCGAGGCGGTGAATGTGAAGACGTCGGCGGTGTCCTTCGGCGAGAGCGCGCTGATGACGTTCAGCCGGCTGGTGTTGAGCCGGAGCTGGCCGATCGAGCGGGCGGTCGCGTTGTTGTCGTAGAGGACGTCCTGCGTGGTCTTGTCGAATTCCTGGACGTCGCCCGAGGCCTGGGCGCCCAGCGCCGCGATCTGGTCGGAGATCTGCTGCAGCGCCGTGCTGGTCGAATCGGCGATTGCGTTGTTGGCTGAGTCGGAGCCGGTCAGGCTGCTGGAGCTGGAGCTCCCGGTGCTGGTGCCCGACAGCGCATTGGTGAGACTGGTGTCGGCCGTGGTCGTCTTGTTGCCGCTGAGGGCGCTGGTGGCCGTACCGGAGGTGGGACCGCTCGACAGGGCGCTTACTGACGACATGCTCCGATCCCTCCCTTAGGTATCGGCCGTCAGGCCGACAGGTTGACCACTGCCCGGATGTTGGGCGGCGTGCCGGCCCCCGCCGGCTGCGGAATCTGTTGCACCGGTTGTGCCATTTCGGCGGCCTGCGGCATTCCGCCCGGCTGAGCCGTAGCCGGGGCTGCGGCCTGGGGTGTCTGGGCCAAGCCCTCCGCCACGCAGCGGTTGATGTCCAGGATCGGCTGCAGCTTGCTGCCGTCGAGGTCGCCGAGGCGCTGCAGAATCTGCCGGTCCATCATGATCGAGAGGGCGAGCACGTTGTTCCGGATCTCCACCGGGAGCGGGCATTCGGGCTCGGTGATCGAGGTCTGGAAGATGGTCCAGAGCCGCTGGGTGAGGATCAGGGCCTCGCGCAACGACTTGCCGCCGTCATCGGTCTTGGCGGCGATCACCAGGCGGCGCGAAACCTCCGAGAGCGCCCAGGCTTCGGTGCTGCGCGGATCCGCCGCGGCGGGCTGGCTGACATAGCCGGCTCGGGCACCTTGTTTCATCATCATACGCTCCGTCGCTCCTGACTTCCCGCCGGTTGATGCGGCCCCGGCGCGAGCAGGGAGCCGCGGATCAGAACAGCTTCGCGGTCAGTTTCAGCGCGCGGTAATAGTCCTCGGACTGCACGAGGCGTGCCACTTCCGCGAGCTTCTCCCGGTCGCCCGGCCGCTGCCGCGAGACCTCTTCCCAGATCGACTCGAACTTCACGACGTTTTCCGCCGCGCTTTCCGGGAAGAGGTATATCAGCTGAATGATTAAATAGAGTTTCTTCTCTAAGGAATCCGCCTGCTCCTCCTTCATGACCTCGCGGCCGCGGAGGAACTTGACCTTGTTGTAGAGGTAAAAGCTGCCCGGTTCCTCGCCACGGCCGATGACCGCGCCGTTGACGATGACCTTCTCGCCGGGTTTCAGCGTGAATTTGAGGGGCAAAACGCAAACTCCCTATCCGAGCCCTTTGAGCCCGGCCCCCTCGATTATCAGTATGCTTTTGAATATGCATCAGATTTCGGCCGGGGAAGCCTGGGCGGCGGGTTGCCCCGCCGCCCAAGTCTACCCAACCCCCGACGGTTAGAACAACCGCAGGATGGCCTGCTGCGCCTGGTTGGCCAGGCTGAGGGCGATCGTGCCGAGCTGCTGTCTGGTCTGCAGCGTCAGCATGTTCGCGCTTTCCTCGTTCTGGTCGGCCTGGGTCAGCTTGGAGGCACCCTCCGTCAACACGTTCGAGAACTCGCTGGTGAAGTCCTGACGTGTCTGGATGATGTTCAAGTTGGTGCCCAGGTTGGACGAGGCCGTTCGCAGGGTCGTCGTCGCCTTGCTCAGCTGGTCGATGGCGTTCTGAATGTCAGAACGATCGTTCCAGCCGTTTTGGGCAAGATCGAGCTGCAAGCCCTGTCCGTTGGTCTGGACGTTCTGGCTGACCACCTGGACGATGCTGGTGCTCTTCTCGTTCAGAACCACCGTGAGGTTGTTCTGATCGGAAGCATCGACCAGCTGCTTGGTGTCCAGGGTTCCGGTCGAGCCGGTGTTCGAGCCGCGCACGTTGAACAGAGCCTGGCGCGGGGCGGTATAGGCGCCGCGCACCTGGATCGTGTACGCCGCATGGCTCGTGGCAGTGGTGGTGCTCGCCGCCGCCGACAGACCGCTGTCGGAGAACGACAGATGCAACACCGCACCGCTGTTGATGCCACCCGTCAGCGTCGCGTTGATGTTCTGCGCACCAGCGCTGGCCGTAAGGTGGGTGCTGTAGACGCCGCCGAAGTCGTCGGTCACACGGACGACGGCGCTGCCGCCGGCCGAGGTGGCGACATCGACGCTGAGCGCCGTCACCTGGTTGTTGGCGAAGCCGGAGGTGCTGACCACCGCGAACGGATGGGTGGACAGGACGCCGGTGGCGCCCGGCTGGATGGCGATCGTGGTCGAGACTTCGTTCACGCTCGCCGCCGAGGCGGTGGTGATGTACTTCAGCTCGTTGTAGTTCAGGTTGAGCGTGAAGCTGGAGCTGTTGAGGCCCGCAACCACCGAGAAGACCACCGAGCTGGCGCTCGTCGCGCCGATCGTGACGGTCGTCGGCGTACCGGCGGAGCCGGCGCCGTCCAGGGTCACCGCGTAGCTGTCGAAGTTGCCGGTCGCGTAGTTGAAGCTGACGCCGGCCGCGGTGGCGGTCAGGTTGTAGGTCTCATCGACGCTCACCTTCGACGTGGTCTGAATCGTCGGGGTGCCGACGATCACGGCCGCGCCGGTGCCGATGCCCGTGGAGGCACTGGCAGTGTAGCTGGAGGCTCGCAGGATCTGCCGCTCGTCGAGTGTCACGCGCGCCGTTCCGGTATCGAACGAGAACGCGTTCTGACCGTCGGAGACCTTGCCGTTGCCGACCGACTGCAGGCCGTCGCGGGTGATGGTCTCGCCGGCGGCGTTGGTCACGGAGACCTGGAGGTTGATGTTCTTCTGGATCGTCGACGTACCGACACCGGCGGTGTCGGGCACGTTCTCGATCGAGTCGAAATCAACGTCGAAGCCGACGTTGGTGCCGCTCTTGAAGCTGTGCGAGAACTTCAGAACGGTGCCGTTGGTCTTCGCGGTGTTCCAGTCGTCCTGGGTGAAGGTCTGAGTGAACGACTCGTCGCCTTCGGTGACCGTGAAGGTCTTGCTCTTGCCGGTACCGCCCGACAATTTGAGAGTGATGTCGGAGAAGGTGTTCTGCGAGGTCGAGGCGAAGCCGTTGACCTGCAGGTTGCTGATGCCGCGGTCCTCTTCCGTCGTGGCCACATCGCCCGCGTCGCCGGAGATCGTACCGTCGCCGCTCACGGCAACCGTGTAGGTATCGGCCTTCGTGACGTTGGTGACGGTCGCGCCGCTGATGCCGGTGATGGAGTTCACCGAGGCCTGGCTGCTCTGGGTGACGCCGAGCGTGAGGCCGCTGCCGATCAGCAGGTTCTTACCGGCATACCCCGCATCCTTCGCCAGGCTGTCGATCTGGCGGAGAATGGCGTTGTACTGGGTCGCCAGGCTGTTGCGGGTCGCCACCGACGCCGAGTCGGTGCCGAGGTTGCTGAGCGCCGAGGTCGTCAGCGCCTGCGCGTTGGACACCAGGTCCTGAATCTTGGTGATGCCGGTGTCGGCGCCGTTGATCGTGCTGATCGCCTGGCCGATGCCGTCCTTCAGGTTGGTGAGGTCGCTCGCCCGCTGGTTCAGGGACTTCGCCGAGAAGAAGGCGTTCGGACCGTCGAGGGCCGAGTTCACCTTGTTGCCGGTCGAAAGGCGGGTCTGGGTACGGTCGAGAGAGGTCTGCGTGGTCTGCAGCAGGAGGAGGTTGCTGCGGATACTGGCAGAAAGCTGGACTTCGTTAGCCATTGTCGAGTGCTCCCTTTTGGAGGCTATGTGAGCGCTTGACCTTTGTCAGGCGCACCGACCGCGGACATGCGGGCGGTCCTGCTAGGAAGCAATTTCCCTGCCAAGCGGCAGCAATTGCCCAAAGACTCCAAAAGGCTAGGCAAACTGCGCCCTTGCGCGGCCCAACCCCTCCGAGTCCCACCCCCTCGGACCTCCAGGACCCGGCAAATCCTGCCGGCCAATGGTAAAAATTGCCGATTAAGGAAGATTAAGATGGGCAGTTTGTGCCGCGACGATTTTTCGATTTGTGGCTGGATTCATCGAGTTAGCGTTTATTTTCTGTTAACGCGGCGGGGCTAACCTGCGGCCTGAAAATGGCATGGCAGATTGGATTCTCTCCGGAATCCGACTTCATGCATCCGGCCACAGCAGGCGAGCCTCAATGATCAAGACGACCAGCACTCCAGCGCCGCTCGATCCACCCCCGGCACCGGCCATCGCCGAGCCCGTGGAGAGTCCCGACCTCACCCTGGCCGGCCAGCGCAAGCGCAAGATGCAGCTCGCCCACGAGGCCAGCCTGCTCCACAAGGCCGGGCGCACCGACGATCTCGAGGTCACGCTCAACAAGCTCCTGGAGATCGATCCGAAGAACGCCCAGGCCCTCTACAATCTCGGCGTTATCGCGCAGAAGCGCGACGACCGTGCCAAGGCGGAGCGCTATCTGCGCCAGGCAGTCGGCGCCGACCCCGATTATGTCGACGCCTATCAGGCGATCGGCGACATCTACTTCCAGTGCCGCCACCTGATGTCGGCGATGGAGGTCTATGAGCGCGGCCTCGCGCGCATCCCGACGCGCCTCCCGCTGCTAAGCTCGCTGCTGCGCGCCTCCGTCATCCTCCGGAAGCCGGACCGGGTCGAATCCGTCGCCCGTCGCCTCCTCAACATCGACGAGCGGGAGCCGGGTGCGCTGAACTATCTCCCCTGGGCGCTGCTGATGCGCAACGGCGACCTGGTCGAGGCCAAGTCCTGCCTCGAGCTGCTGCTGGAGATCGACACCAACGCCGCGACCGCGGTCGCCCAGCTGGAGGTTCTTGAGGATCGGCTCGGCAATGCCGATGCGGCCGCCGCGCATCGCGCGCGGCTGACCGGCATGACCGCCGAATCCTGGTCCCGCACCCACCACGCGGCGGAGATCTTCATGCTGCTCCGCCGCCTCGATCGGGCGGGCGACGTGGTGCGGGAATACATCGCACTCCATCCGGAGGACCCCCAGGCGCACCGCTTCCTCGCCGTCACCCTGATGCAGGAAGGCGACTTCGTCGGCGGCCAGCGCATCCTGGAAGAGGTGCTGCGGATCGTTCCGGACCGGCCGAACCTGCAGATGGTCTACTGCCTCAACGCCTTCCGTTTGAACGATCTCGAGACCTTCTACAAGTATCATCACACCCGCTGGGTGCGCGATGGGGCCGAGCCGGTCTGGGATCCGGGCGTGCCCAAGTGGGACGGGAGGCCGATCCGCAGCGGCAAGCTGATCGTGCAATGCGAGCAGGGCGTCGGCGACTACGTCATGTTCGCGGTCTGCCTGCCCGGGCTGAAGCCGGTCGCGCGCGACGTGATCATCCGCACCATGGCCCGCATGCAGGGCCTGTTCCAGCGCAGCTTCCCGGCGATGCAGATCATCGTCGAGAACGAGCTGCCCCCCAATACGCCGCTCGAAGCGATCGCCGCCAAGACCGAGGCGGGCGATCTCCCGGATCTCCTCGGCGGCGACATCGAGCATCTGCCCGGCAAGGGCGGCATCCTGGTCGCCAATCCGGACCTGATGCAGCGCTACCGGCAGCGCTATCAGGAGCTCTTTCCCGGGAAGCGGCTGATCGGCATCTCCTGGCGCAGCGGCAATCGCGACAGCGCCGCCATGCGCTCGCTCGACCTGCCGCGCTGGAAGCCGCTGTTCGATCTCGAGGATTGCGCCTTCATCAGCCTGCAATACGGCGACATCGCCGGCGACCTCGAGGAACTGAAGACCCAGATCGGCGACCGCGTCCATTGGGACAAGGAAGTCAACCCGATGGGCGACATGGATCCGTTCGCGGCGCAGGTCGCCGCCATGGATCTCGTGATCTCGGTCGACAACAGCACGATCCATTTCGCCGGCGGCCTCGGCAAGCCCTGCTGGGCCATGCTGCCGTTCAACTCCGACTGGCGCTGGCAGATCGAGCGCACCGACACCGTCTGGTACGACAGTCTCGAGCTGATCCGCCCGGACGAGGACGGCGGCTGGGACGGGGTGATCGAGCGCGTGGCGAAGCGGGTGGCAACGCTCGACGATGCGCCGCTGCAGCAGGCCTCGGTCGCCTATCTGCGCCGCGCGCTCGCGACCATGATGGAAGCAAACCGCACCTCCGATGCCGAGGCTTACGGCCGGATGCTGCTCGCGGCCGGCGAGGACAAGGCCGAGGCGATGCGCGCCATCGCCCGCTCCGCGCTCGCCGCCGGCAAGGCGGAGGACGCCGAGGCGATCCTGCATCGTGCGGCCGAGCTCGAGCCCGGCGATCCCAGGATCCACGCCGACCTCGCCGTCGCCATGTCGGGCGCGGGCGATCCCGAGGGCGGCCTCGCCCATGCCCGCGACGCGACGCGGCGCTTCCCGAAGAGCGACGATGCGTCGATCGCCTGCGGCCGCATTCTTGCCGACCTCGAGCGCGGCGACGAGGCGACCGACTTCTTCGCCCGCGTGCTGCGGCGCAACCCCGGCAACGTCGAGAGCCGTCTCTGGCTGGCCGGGCTGCAGGCGATGCAGTCGCACTGGGATCTCGCCCGCAAGAACTACCAGCGCGTGCTGGAGGAGGACCCGGCCAGCGCCAGCGCCCACGCCGCCCTGGCCGAGATCGATCTCCGGCTCCGGCAATGGGAGAGCGGCTGGGATCACTTCCGCTGGCGCTACGGCGTCCGGCCGGGCGTGTTGCCGCGGCATCTCGCCGGTATGGAGCCCGAGAAGCAGCCGGCGCGCTGGTCGGGGGGCAGCCTCCGGAAGGCGCGGCTGCTGCTGCTGGGCGAGCGCAATCCGCTGGAGCAGCTGCTGCTCGCCTGCCTGCTGCCGGAGGTCGCGAAGGAAAGTCGCCGCATCACCATGGAATGCGACGCTTCGCTGGTGTCGATCTTCAAGGCGAGCTTCCCGGCCGTCGAGGTGATGGCCCGTGCCAGCCTGACGCCGGAGGGCGTCGAGGAACGGCGGATCCAGACCCTGAGCACCCTCGGCGACCTCGCGGCTCGGTTCCGCCCCTCGGACGAGGCGTTTCCGCGGCGCGCAGCACCTGCGCTCAACGCCGACGCGACCCGCGTGGCGGAGCTCCGGGCGGAATATCAGGCGAGCTTGCCCGGCCGCTTCCTGGTCGGCCTTGCCTGGCGCAACGGCCGCGAGACCGACCGCCGCTCGTCGCGGCTGACCGACTGGCTGCCGCTGCTCGACCGGCCCGAATACGGCGTCGTCGCGCTCTGCACCGGCAACGTCGAGGCGGAATTGTCGGCCTTCGCGGAGGATACCGGACGCGACCTGATCCACGACCGGCGTCTCGAATTCGCCGGCGATCTCGGCGACTACGCGGCGCAGATCCAGGCCTGCGATGCGGTGGTCGCGGTGGAGGATCTGGCCGGCGCGATGGCCGGGGCGCTGGGACGCCCGGTGGTGAAGCTGCGGCGGCCGGTGGATCACTGGTGGTGGGGCGCCGAGGGCGCCGCCAATCCCTGGTTCCCGGGCTTGAGCGGGGTCACGGTGACGGACAAGCTCGACGAGCAGGCGGTCCGCACCACGCTGGATTATGTTGACCGCATCAAGGCAAAGACCCAGCATTGAGCACGTCGGAGGCAACTGGGCGCGCATGATCGGAATGATGAATCGCAAGGAACGGCGGGCGGCGGCAAAGCAGACCCGGACCGGCAAGACCAGGAATGTCGACGCGGCCACCGCCAAGGTGAACGAGGCGATCCTGCTCGCCCAGGCGGAGAAATTCGAGGCGGCGGAGGCGCTGCTCCTGGAGGCCCAGCGCATCAATCCGGACGATCCCGAATTGAAGCACCAGCTCGGCATGATCTACGTCCGCACCGGCCGCTCGGAAGAGGGGCAGGCGCTGCTCCGCGCCGCAGTCGACGCCCGCCCCAACGAGGCGCTCTACTGGAACAACCTCGCCGCCGCCTATCTCTCGGTCGAGCATTCCGAGCAAGGGGTGGAAGCGGCGCGCCGCTCGGTCGCGCTGCTGCCCGGATATTCCGAGGCCTGGCAGAACCTCGCCTTCGGCCTCCGCGATCTGGCACAGCATGCCGAAGCGGTGCCCGCCTTCGAGAAGGCGGACGCGACCGGCGTCCTGCCGCCGGCCTCGATCGCGAGCTGGGGCGAAAGCCTCGGCCTCATCGGGCGGTTCCCGGAAGCCGAGCGCCTGGTTCGCCGCGCCCTCGAAGCGGCGCCGGAGGATGCACCGATTCTGACGCTTCTCGGCTGGGTCCTGGTCGAGCAGCGGAAGGAGGCCGAGGCCCGCGAAGCCTTCAAGCGCAGCCTTGACCGCAATCCCAACCAGTTCCTCGCCGCCTTCAACTATGGCGTCCTGCTGCTGAAGACCCCGGACATCGCCGGCGCGCTCCGCTGGCTCCGCCGCGCGACCTCGATCGACATCAAGGCGGCGGCGGCTTGGCGCGTCCTCGCCCTCGAGCTGGCGCGCCACGGCCACAACGAAGAGGCGCTGCCGGCGGCGGAGCGGGCGGCCCGCCTCGATCCCAACGACCAGGCCGTCGCGAAGCTGTTGACGCGTCTCAAAGGCCAGCCGGAGGCCGGCACCGAGGAGACCGTGTTCGACTTCTCCGAGCCGACGCCCCTCGGCCCCGAGCTCGCCCCCGGCAAGCGCAGCAAGGACGACGAGTCCGGAGCCGACGTCCTCGATCTCAGCGCCATCAACTTCGGCGACTGAAGGACGAGTATTCTTCCTCTCTTGCCTCGAGTGCGCGTCGTAAGACGCAGGCTAGGCATGGATCGTCAACTCGGACATGTCCGTTGGACGATTGTGGGCGGCACCCTAGTATGGAACGGTTTCCGCGAGTGCAAATAGGGGGGCTGCAGGATGAATGGGCGTGTGGCGCTGGTCACGGGCGGCGGCCGGGGGATCGGGCGCGAGGCGGCGCTCCTGCTGGCCGCGGCGGGCGCAAACGTGATGATCGTGGCCCGGAGCGCGACGGAGCTGGCGTCCGTCGGTCTGGAATACGTCACGGCCGACCTCGGCACCGCGGCGGGTTGCGCCAAGGCCGTTGCCGAGACCGAGCGACGGCTGGGGCCGATCGACGTGCTCGTCGTCAACCACGGCATCGGCTCGGCGCACGAGCGGCTCGTGTGGGAGCAGGATCCCGAGGTCTGGCGCGAGACGATGCGCATCAATCTCGACGGTCCGTTCGAACTCGCGCGGCTGACGGTGGGCGGCATGTGCCAGCGCGGCTTCGGCCGGGTCGTATTCACGAGCTCGACTGCGGGCGAGAAGGCGGAGCGCTCCGGCAGTGCATACACGGCTTCAAAGCATGGGGTTATCGGCTTGGCGCGTGCGGTCGCCCAGGACGCTGGGCCGTTCGGCGTGACATCCAACGCAGTGCTGCCGGGTTGGGTGCGAACCGCGATGGCCGACCGCTCGGCGAAGACGGAGGCCGACCGGCGCGGTATCAGCATCGATGAAGTGTGGCGCGAGCGGGCCGCGCTCTACCCGCAGAACCGGGTGTTGGAGCCACGCGAGGTCGCGCAGGTGATCGCGTTTCTGTGCAGCGAATCTGCGGGGGGCGTGAACGGCGAGGCCATCACCGTGGCTCTCGGCGGCATGTGGTAGGCGCTATCCCGTTATCGCAGACAACGCAAACAGCTAGACAGGCCATATGATGCGGTCATCATGACCGTCGTGATTCGCCGCTATCGTCCGGAAGACCTTCCGGCGATCTACCGCATCTGCCTGCTGGTCGGCGACAATGGTGCGGATGCATCGCCGCTCTATCAGGAGAAGGAGATTCTCGGCGACCTCTATGCCGGACCCTATGGCCGCTATGCGGCGGAACTGGCCTTTGTCGCCGACGATGAGGAGGGGGTGTGCGGGTTCACCCTCGGCGTGCTCGACACGGCATCGTTCGAAGACCGGCTCGAGCGGGAATGGTGGCCCGCCCTGCGCCGGCGTTATCGCGATCCCGGCGACGTTCCCGCCGCCCAGCGGAGCCCGGACCAGCGCGCCGCCGGCCTGATCCACCATCCGCCGAGGATGGCCGGCGAGGTTCTCGCGGCCTATCCGTCGCATCTCCATATCGATGTGCTGTCGCGGCAGCAGGGGACGGGCCTCGGCGGTCGATTGATGCAGACGCTGCTCGACGCCCTTCGGCGGCGAGGGTCGAGTGGCGTGCATCTGGTGGTCAGCGCCGGCAATCCGCGCGCCATAGGTTTCTACCGGCACGTCGGCTTCCGCGAGCTGGCGCGCGACGAGCGGTCGCTCACCCTCGGCAAACGCCTCTGAGCTGAGAGCCGGTGCGCTTCAGAGCCTGGGCCGCGGAATGAGGTGCTCGGTCGCGCGGAAGCGCGCGAGATCCTTCCTTCCGGCCGGCGTCCAGGCCGATTCCGCGACGGCGGAGAGGCGCGGGAACAGCAGATGGTCGATCACCGCGCTGCCGGCGCCGAGCGGCTCGCCCCACAAGGCGCACTGGATCCCCTGCAGCCGCAGCCGGAGTGCCGCCGGCCAGTCGCCGCCCGGATCGTAGCCGTAGGTGATGTCGAGCGGCGCCGTGCCGGCCCAGGCGGCGCCCGGTTCCCACCAGTCGTCCCCCTGCGCCATGTCGAGGTAGTAGCGGCTGCCCGGCGTGAGGATCACGTCATAGCCGGCCTTGGCGAGATCGCGCCCGCTCTCAGGACTGATCCAGGCGTAGAGCAGGGACTGAGCGGCATCGATGCCGCCGCCCTGTGCGGCCTCCTGCCAGGCGCCGGCCCGGCGGCCGAGGCCGCGGATGATCCCCTGCACCCGCTTCAGGAAATGGGATTGCAGCTCAGCG
>DATKNM010000426.1:0-4451 GCA_035541335.1 Binatia bacterium | reverse complement strand
CAGCCGCCTGTTCCCCGAGGATCTCGACCCCGACCCCTGGCAGTTCAGTAACGTCCGGGTGGCCTGAGGGGCCGTCTGTGAACGGTGCCGGAACAGAAGCTGTCGAGGCGAGCAGGCGCTCCGACTGACCGACATGGGGAGACAGCACAACGTATCCCGCCGTCGCCAGCGGCGTCGGCCGAAAGTCCCTTTCCGCCTTCAGGGGGGAGGGGATTTAGGGTGAGGTGGGCCGGGCGGCACCCCGGAGTCCCTCACCTGCCCCTGGCCCTCTCCGCCCCCCGGGGCGGCGAGGGAGTTGTATGCGAGTGGCTTGGGGGGAAGCGGGCGGGGTTCGCGGGGACGGCGCGGCGGAGCGGCGCGGGCGGTCCGCCGACGCGTGGCGGGGCCGACGCCCAGCATGTGGCGGAGCGGGCGGAGGATGCGCTGAGCCGCCGGCGTCGCGGCGAGCAGGTCGGCCGCGCCGGGCTCGGCGAGCAGGTGCTCAAGCTGCGAGGCGCAGCCGGCGGCCTCGTGGCCGAGCGCGCGAACCAGCCAGCCGCGACCAGTGGGGAGAACGGAGCGGCGGGGCGGCGGCAGCGGGCGGACGGGGCGAGCGGTGACGCGGCGGGGCGCGGTGAGCGTCCCGGCGGCGAGGCGGGCCATCAGGCGCTCGAAGCGGCGGGCGGTGCGGTTGAGGCGGCTCCAGAGCGGGACGATGAGGGCGATCAGCCTGGGCTCGCGGAGAAAGCGGCGCGCGACGAGAGCGGCAACGGCGGCGAGGATGAGGCCGACCCGGCGGGCGAGGTCGGCGGCAAGGAGAGAGGCCGAGAGCGGGAGAGGCGCGGCTGTCACGGAAAATGTTCCTAGCACAACGGTTTCGGCGGCGCAAGGGGTTTTCCGGGGCAGCGGCGGCGCAGCGCGACTTCGGGCGGCAAGCGGCTTTTCAAGGGCCGATCGCGTGGACGGAGAGGGCCGGCGGCGTTATTGCCGGACATCGACCCCATGACAGGGAACTCCAGAAATGTCCGACTATGACCTCTACTACTGGTCGGTGCCCTTCCGCGGTCAGTTCGTGCGCGCCGTCCTCGCCTGTGCGGGAAAGACCTGGACCGAGGGCGGGGACGCCGCGATCTCCAGGCTGATGGGCGAAGCCGCGAAGCAGATGCCGGTCCCGTTCATGGGGCCGCCCATGCTGATCGACAAGAAGGCGGACTTCGCCATCGCCCAGATGCCGGCCATCATCCTCTATCTGGGCGAAACGCTCGGCCTCATGCCCGCCACGCCGGCCCTGCGCGCCATGACCATGAAGGTCGTCAACGACGCCAACGACGTGATCGACGAGATCACGCTGGATGGCGGCCGCGAGATGTGGACGAAGAAGCGCTGGCAGGACTTCGTCCCCCGCCTGAAGAAGTGGCTGTCGTTCTGGGAGGAGACCGGCCGCCGCCACGGCCTGACGGCGGACTCCGGCTTCCTGCTGGGCGGCGCGGCGCCCGGCATCGCCGACGTGGTGACGGCGACCCTGTGGTCCACCATGGCCGTAAGCGTAAGCCGACGGCCGTCTACCCGCGAAGCGGCGGCGGTTGCATCTTCGCCTGCGCCTGCTGAGGGCGGGCTGATGTCCATTATCGTGTAATGGACATCATGGCGGCAGGCAGAGGAACTTGGTTGGTTGAGTTCATCTCTGGCGAAGGCGGATCTGGGTCCGGGGGCAGGCAAGCGCTGCCGTCGGTCGTGGTCGCCTGAAGAGAAGCGGCGGATCGTCGAGGAAGCGAGCCGGCCCGGTGCGTCGGTGGCGGAGATCGCACGACGCTACGGGTTGAACGCCAACCTGGTGTTCAATTGGCGAAGGGAAGCCCAGTCATCATCTCGGTCCGTTGCTGACGTGGCGGCACGGGGGCCTGCCTTGCCAGGCGGCGAGGTTGCTGGCGTGAGCGCGGAGGCCGGGTTCATTCCGCTGGGTGTCTTCACCCGCACGAAAGATGAGGGAGCTGCAGCGGATGCTGGCGCTTCGCCATCGGTGCTGACACGAGCCTCATCGGAGCGGGCGATAGGGCCGCGCCCTCGGACCGACGAGAGGGCAGGCGTGATTGAGATAGATCTGGTGGATGGAACGCGGCTACGTGTCGACGCTTTCGTCAACGAGCGGGCGTTGCGGCGTGTCCTGGCAGTGTTGAAAGCGGCATCGTGATCCAGGTGGCGCCTGGGACGAAGGTGTATCTGGCTTGCCGTCCGGTCAGCATGCGCTATGGGTTTGACGGTCTTGCGGCACAGGTGGCGCATGTGCTGGATGGCGATCCGTTCTCTGGTCATCTCTTCCTGTTTCGCAGCAAGAGAGCCGACTATTTGAAGATTTTGTATTACGACGGAAGCGGCCTGTGCCTGTTTGCCAAACGGCTGGAGAGCGGCAAGTTCATCTGGCCGCCGATCGTGGATGGTGGGATGGTTCTGACGCCAGCACAGTTGGCTCTGCTCGTCGAGGCCATCGATTGGCGACGCACAGTGGCTGCGGAGTTGCCACACAAGCCCACGACAGTTTGAGGTGATGTCGGCTGTGTTTCGGAAGTTCCGGCTTTCTGCGGCAAGAATCGGTCGATAGAATCCCGTCATGTCCTTGGCTAACGTTCCTCTGCCGGATGACCCGCAGGATTTGCGGACATTCGCCGCACAGTTGCAGGCCGAACTGGCGCGCAAGGATATCGAGATCGCCGCCAATGCCGCCGAGATCCACGCCAAGACGCTGCATATCGAGAAGCTGAAGATGCAGCTCGCGGTGCTGCGCCGCGCCCGGTTTGGCCGCTCCTCGGAGAAGCTCGACCGCGACATCGAGCAGCTCGAACTGCTGATCGGCGAACTCGAAGAGGAAGTCGCCGAGAGCGACGCCCGCGCCGCGGCAGCCGATCCCGCCCGCACAGAGCCGCCGCCGGCGCGCCAGCGCAAGCCGTCTCTGCGCAAGCCGCTGCCGCCGCATCTGCCCCGCGAGACCATCATCCACGAGCCGGCCTGCACCTGCCCCGGCTGCGGCGGCACGACGTTCAGCCGCATCGGCCAGGATGAGCGGGAGGTCCTCGAATATGTCCCCTCCAGCTTCAAGGTGATCCGGCACGTCCGGCCGAAGCTGAGCTGCCGGTCCTGCGAGACGATCGTGCAGGCGCCGATGCCCTCCCTGCCGATCGAGCGCGGCCGGCCGGGACCCGGCCTGATCGCGCATGTCCTGGTGTCGAAATACTGCGACCACACCCCGCTGCACCGCCAGGCGGCGATCCATGCCCGCGAAGGCGTCGAACTCGACCGCGCGACGCTGGCCGACTGGGTCGGCCAGGCCGTCTTCCTGCTCACGCCTCTGGCCGAAGCGATCGGGCGCCATGTCCGCGCCGGCGCCGTCCTGCACGCCGACGACACCACCGTCCCGGTGCTCGCCCCCGGCCACGGCAAGACCAGGACTGGACGGCTCTGGGTGATCGTGCGCGACGAGCGGCCCTGGGGCTCGACCGTGCCCCCAGCCACCTTCTATCGCTACTCGGCAGACCGCAAGGCGGTCCACGCCGAGGCGCTGCTCGGCCCCTGTCGTGGTTACCTGCATGCCGACGGCTATAGCGGCTTCGACAGGCTCTACAAGCCGACGACGCCAGCCGGCGAGCCGCCCTTGCGCGCGGTCGCGTGCTGGAGCCATGTGCGTCGCAAGTTCTATGACGTGCACCACGCCACCGCTGCGCCGATCGCCTTGGAAGCCTTGCAGCGGATCGCCGCCCTGTTCGCCATCGAGAGCAACATCCGCGGCCGCCCACCCGAACGCCGGCTCGCGGTGCGTCAGGAACACGCCCGGCCACTGCTCGACCAACTCAAGACTTTCCTCGGCGCCTCGCTCGAGCGGGTCAGCGGCAAGAGCGCGCTCGCCCAGGCAATCCGCTATGCCCTGTCGCGCTGGCCGGCGCTCGAGCGCTATCTCACCGATGGCCGCCTGGAGATGTCGAACAATGCCGCCGAGCGCGCCATGAAGCCGCCAGTCCTCGGGAGAAAGAATTACCTCTTCTGCGGCTCCGACGCAGGAGGACAGCGGGCCGCCTGCATCTACACCGTTCTCGAAACCGCACGGATGAACGGCCTCAATCCGCAGGCTTACCTCGCTGACGTCCTCCAACGTATCGCCGATCATCCGATCAACAAAATCGACGCTCTGCTTCCTTGGTTCTGGACACAGTAGCCGCTCACCGGATCAGCGCCACCCACCCATCCCGCGGCCAGCCGCTGACGCTTACAGATGACCCGGTGTTCGGCAGCGAGCCATTCTCGCATCGTGACGCCTGGTGCTGGCTGATCGAGCGCGCCGCTTGGCGCCATCACCTATGCGAGGTCAATGGCGATGCCCTGTTTGTCCGCCGCGGTCAGCTATACGCAAGCCTGCATCGTCTGGCTGATCTGTGGGGATGGACGTACGGTGCTGTGCAGCGGTTCGTGGCACGCCTGCGGAC
>DATKNM010000425.1:0-7533 GCA_035541335.1 Binatia bacterium | reverse complement strand
CGGGTGTGCGCGGCGTCAGGCCGCCTGGGTGAAGGCCACGCCCTTCGTCCGCAGCACTTCCTGCAGCTCGCCGGTCTCGAACATCTCGCGGACGATGTCGCAGCCGCCGACGAACTCACCCTTCACGTAGAGCTGCGGGATGGTCGGCCACTGGGAGAACTCCTTGATCCCCTGGCGCAGGCTGGGATCGGTCAGGATGTCGATGCCCTTGAACTTGACGCCGATGTGGCTCAGCACTTGCACGACCGCCGCGGAGAAGCCGCATTGCGGGAAGACCGGCGTGCCCTTCATGTAGAGCACGACATCGTTCGAGGTGATGTCGTTCTGGATGCGGTCGAAGACCGGATTGTCGCTCATCGTTCCTACCTCGTTTTCGTCATGCCGGCCTAGACGCTCGCCGGCGCATTGGTCTGCAGGGCCAGGGCGTGGAGCTCGTCGCCCATGCGGCCCCGCAAGGCCTGATAGACCATCTGGTGCTGCTGCACCCGGCTCTTGCCGAGAAAGGCCTTCGAGGTCACCTGGGCGGCATAGTGGTCGCCGTCACCGCGCAGGTCCTCGATCACCACCTCGGCATCGGGGATCGCCTCCTTGATCAGCCGCGCGATTTCGCTGGCCTCCATCGCCATGGCGATCACCCCACCCTTTCAGTCACTTAGGCTTTCCCATGAGGTTCGGAAAGAACGCCTCATGGGCCGTCCTCAACTCGTTCACAGATATGGCGCCGGCCCCGGCCAGAGTCAAATCGCCGCCCCCGGTCTTGCCGAGATAGCGCAGCGCCACGCCCGCGCTTTTCGCCGCAGCCTCGAGGGCAGCGCCATCACCCTCACCGACGGTAAGGACATAGCGCGCCTGATCCTCGCCGAACCAGAAGGCGTGGTCTGGACTCTCCTTCGGGCGACCCTGGAGGTCGCAGCCGATGCCGGAGGCCATCGCCATCTCGGCGACGGCGACCAGAGTGCCGCCGTCCGAGACGTCGTGGCAGGCGGTGATCTTCCCCGCCTCGATCGCGCCCCGCACGAAGTCGCCGTTGCGACGTTCGGCGGCCAGCTCGACCGGCGGCGGCGCGCCCTCCTCCCGGCCTTCGATCTCGCGCAGGAAGATCGAGGCGCCGAGCCAGCCGGCGGTCTCGCCGACCAGGTAGATCGAATGGCCTGCGCCGGCGAAGGCGATCTTCGGCGACTTCGCGACGTCGGCGATCACGCCGACGCCGCCGATGGTCGGCGTCGGCAGGATGCCCTTGCCGTTGGTCTCGTTGTAGAGCGAGACGTTGCCGGAGACGACCGGATAGTCGAGGGCGATGCAGGCCTCGGCCATGCCTTCGATGGCGAGGGCGAACTGGCCCATGATCTCCGGACGCTGCGGGTTGCCGAAGTTCATGTTGTCGGTGACGGCGAGCGGCCGCGCGCCGACCGCGGTCAGGTTGCGCCAGCTCTCGGCCACCGCCTGCGCACCGCCGGCCTTGGGATCGGCCTGGCAATAGCGCGGCGTACAGTCCGAGGTCATGGCGAGGGCCTTCTTGCCGATCGCCTTCCCGTGTGCACCCGGGATCAGGACTACTGCCGCGTCGCCGCCGGGGCGCTGCACCGTGTGGCCCATGACCAGATGATCGTATTGCTCCCAGACCCAGCGCTTGGATGCGAGGTCGGGGCAGCCGACGAGCTGCTTCAGCACCGCCATCAAATCCTGTGGCGCCCTCACCTTGTTGGCGACGATCACCGGCTGCGCCGGGGTCGGCACCCAGGGCCGGTGATAGACCGGCGCCTTCTCCACCAGCGGCGCCACCGGCATGTCGGCCTCGACCTTGCCGTTCTTCTTCAGCACCAGATGGCCGGTGTCGGTCAGACGGCCGATTTCGGCGAAGTCCAATTCCCACTTCTCGAAGATCGCGCGGGCCTTGTCGCGGCCCTCGGGCTTCAGCACCATGAGCATGCGCTCCTGGCTCTCCGAGAGCATGATCTCGTAGGCGGTCATGCCGGTCTCGCGCACCGGCACCTTGTCGAGGTCAAGTTCCAGGCCAAGGCCGCCCTTCGAGGACATCTCGACCGAGGACGAGGTCAGGCCCGCGGCGCCCATGTCCTGGATCGCGACGATGGCGTCGGTCGCCATCAGCTCGAGACAGGCCTCCAGCAGCAGCTTCTCGGTGAAGGGATCGCCGACCTGCACGGTCGGGCGCTTCTCCTCGGAATCCTCGTTGAACTCGGCGCTCGCCATCGTCGCGCCGTGGATGCCGTCGCGCCCGGTCTTGGCGCCGACATAGATCACCGGATTGCCGACGCCGGCCGCCGCCGAATAGAAGATGTTGTCGGCATCGGCGAGCCCCACGGTCATGGCGTTGACCAGGATGTTGCCGTTGTAGCTGGGATGGAAGTTGACCTCGCCGCCGACCGTCGGCACGCCCATGCAATTGCCGTAGCCGCCGATGCCGGCGACGACGCCGGAGACGAGGTGCCTGGTCTTCGGATCGTCCGGCGCGCCGAAGCGGAGCGCGTTCAGGTTGGCGATCGGGCGCGCGCCCATGGTGAAGACGTCGCGCATGATCCCGCCGACGCCGGTCGCCGCACCCTGATAGGGTTCGATGAACGAGGGGTGGTTGTGGCTCTCCATCTTGAAGACGGCGGCCTGGCCGTCGCCGATGTCGATGACGCCGGCATTCTCGCCCGGACCCTGGATCACCCAGGGCGCCTTGGTGGGGAGCTTCTTCAGATGGACGCGGGAGGATTTGTAGGAGCAGTGCTCCGACCACATGACCGAGAAGATGCCGAGCTCGGTCATCGAGGGCGCCCGG
Organism: Binatia bacterium; assembly: GCA_035541335.1. Classification (GTDB taxonomy): domain Bacteria; phylum Pseudomonadota; class Alphaproteobacteria; order Dongiales; family Dongiaceae; genus Dongia. The sequence continues at coordinate 4,748 of DATKNM010000425.1, read as the reverse complement.
CCCATGATCTCGAGGATGAGGTCGTATTCTTCCTTGGTGAGGCCGTGCTCGGCGATCAGGTTGGGCGTGATCTCCGCCTTCAGCGCCGTCATGCCGCGAGAGCCTCCGCCATCGCCTGGAAGATCCCGCGGCCGTCGGTCGAGCCCAGCATCTCGCGGATCGCGTTCTCCGGATGCGGCATCAACCCCAGCACGTTCTTGGTGCGGTTGAAGACGCCGGCGATCGACCGCGCCGAGCCGTTCGGATTGTGTGCGGGATCGAGTGCTCCATCCGGCATGCAATAGCGGAAGGCGATCTGGTCGCGCGCCTCCAGCTCATCGAGAGTCTTGTCGTCGGCCGTGTAGTTGCCGTCGTGATGCGCCACCGGCACCGACAGCACCTGGCCCTTCTCGTAGCGCGAAGTGAACAGCGACTGCGAGGTCTCGACGCGGAGGTTCACGTTGCGGCACACGAACTTGAGGCCGGCATTCGGCATCAGGATGCCGGGCAGCAGCCCCGCCTCGCAGATGATCTGGAAGCCGTTGCAGATACCGAGCACCGCCATGCCCTTCTCCGCCCGCGCCTTCACCTCGCGCAGGATCGGCGAATGGGCGGCGATGGCACCGCAGCGGAGATAGTCGCCGTAGGAGAAGCCGCCGGGGACCAGCACGAGATCGACCTTCGGCAATTCGGTGTCGCGGTGCCAGACCAGCACCGGCGGCGTGCCGGAGATCTCGGTCAGCGCCGCCTCGGCGTCCTTCTCGCGGTTGGAACCCGGGAAGACGATGATCGCGGATTTCATGGGGTCTCCGTAGTGCACAACGGGGGACACGATACTGTGCCGTCATGCCCGCACTTGGTGCGGGCATCCACGCCTTCGTCACGGATGAAAGGCGTGGATCCCCGGACCAGGTCCGGGGATGACGCATGAGTATGAAGCGCGACCGAGCCCACTATTCGACCAAGTCCACCGAATAATTCTCGATCACCGTGTTCGCCAGCAGCTTGGAGCACATCTGGTCGACCGCCGACCTGGCCTTGGCCTTGTCGCTTTCCTTCAGGTCGATCTCGATGAACTTGCCCTGGCGGACGTCGCCGACCGATGCGAAGCCGAGCGAGTGGAGGGCGTTGGCGATGGCGCGTCCCTGGGGATCGAGGACGCCGTTCTTGAGGGTGATATGGACGCGGGCTTTCATGACACTCCGTTCTCAAACGCTCAGTGAACGCGGCACTGCATCGTGCCCTATTGCATCGTCGCGGGGCCCTTCATGTCGCGCGGGCCGCCTTCCGGCAGGATGCCGAGGCGGCGCGCGACTTCCTGATAGGCCTCCTCGACATTGCCGAGGTCGCGGCGGAAGCGGTCCTTATCCAGCTTCTCGCCGGTCTTGACGTCCCAGAGGCGGCAATTGTCCGGGCTGATCTCGTCGGCGAGGACGAGGCGCATTTCCTCGTTCTCATAAAGCCGGCCGAACTCGAGCTTGAAGTCGACGAGGCGCAATCCGACGCCGAGGAAGAGCCCGAGCAGGAAATCGTTGATCCGGAGCGACATCGCCAGGATCTCGTCGATGTCCTGGGGCGTCGCCCAGCCGAAGGCGGTGATGTGCTCTTCCGAGACCATCGGATCGCCGAGCTCGTCGGACTTGTAGTAATACTCGACGATCGAGCGCGGGAGCTGGGTCCCCTCGGGCATGCCGAAGCGCTTCGAAAGCGAGCCCGCGACCACGTTCCGGATCACGACCTCGAGCGGGATGATCTCCACCTCGCGCACCAGCTGCTCGCGCATGTTGAGGCGGCGCACGAAATGGGTCGGCACGCCGATCTCGCCGAGCCTGGTCATCAGGTACTCGGAGATGCGGTTGTTCAGCACCCCTTTCCCGGTGATGGTGCCCTTCTTCTGGTTGTTGAAGGCGGTGGCGTCGTCTTTGAAATATTGCACCAGGGTCCCCGGCTCCGGTCCCTCGAACAGGACCTTCGCCTTGCCCTCATAGATGCGACGACGGCGCGTCATCCGATTCTCCATCTGGCTCCGGACCCACCCTGGCGGCCCGACGGGTTGGCGGGAGTCGCGGTTTCGGCCCCGTTCTAGCAGGTCATACCGGCGGAAACAATGACGCCCGACCGCGCCGCACAATGCCAATGAGTCTGATTTTTCGTCGTAGCATCAATGTCTTATGGAGATACTTCGACGAAGTGCGGCAACGGCAGGTCAGGGTCCCGCAAGCCGCGCGACCGTCACGCCATTTGATTTGCGTTTGCCGGCCGGATCGCTACGGTCCGCTTGGGCGCGGCAGGCTGAAAAAACGAGCTGATCATGCGGAAGACTCTCTTCGGCTTTCTGGCGGGCGCCCTGCTCGCCGCCACCGCCGGCCCGGCCCTCGCCTGGTCCACCAGTTCCGCGCCCGACGACCCCTCGGTCTCCTCGCAGTTCAGCGATCCTGACGAGACGGTGGACAACCTCGCCAACGGCTCCTCCGGCGGCGGGACCGACCTTTCGGTCCAGAGCAACGGCGACGGCAGCGCCCGCATCCTTCCGGCGGCGCCGAAGCCCGGCGACGCTGAGCCGGTCAACCCGGGCTGGCCCGCCTGGATGGTCTGGCACCAGAACTGAGGCGCTCGCTACGGTCTTGCGAGAGCGCGGCCGTCACTTTTACGGCCGCAGCCCGATCAAGACCCGTCAAAGTGCCCTAAGCCTCTGGCGATGAAGGCCGCCATGCCTTCGGCAGGGGCCAAACCGATTTGGCTATCCGTCAAGGCCCGGTCAAGGTTGGCACGTGAGAGTATAGCGCACTTCAGGTTCCGCGACAACCTTTGCGCGAGAATTCGCATGGCGGGACCGCACGACGATTCGACTGCGTCGAATTCCCTCCCTCTACGACATCGACGGCAGCAACAGCGCACCGCTCAAGAGAACGGCGCCGATCAGCGTCACCAGGATCGGGCCGGCCAGACTGAAGGCGCGGCTCGCCACGGTGCTCTCCGGCAGGCGGAGCACGATCTGGTGCCGGACAAGGATGCTGGCGACCCCCATCACCGAGAGCGTGATCGCCATGCCGACGGCGATCGCCAGGGTCATGGCGATTCCGCTGAAGACGATGCCGTTGGTCAGAGCGAAGACCAGGATCAGGATCGCACCGGAGCAGGGGATAAAACCCGCCGCAAAGCCCAACATCCCCTGCTCCTTCCGGCCGCCCGGCACATGTGCGCAATGCGCGCCGTGTTCATGATGGTGATCGTGACCGTGATCATGCGCGTGACCGCCGCGCCAGGCGGAGACCAGCATGCCGATCCCGATCAGCAGGATCGCCGCATAGCTGAACACCCGCAGGCCATCGACCTCGTCAACCGGTGACGCGAGACTCCGCGACAGGATGAAATGCACCACGGTGACGATCACGATCGCACCGATCACATGGCTCAAGGAGATCCAGCTCGCCATTGCGACTCCGCGCCATGGATGCGCGTGCCTGCCGAGGAAATAGCCGACGATCACAGTCTTGCCATGGCCCGGCCCCAAGGCATGGAACACGCCGTAAAGAAAGCCGATCAGCAACCCGCCCCAGAGCGCCCAAGGCTTGTCGCCGGATTTGATCTCGATGAGCTGCTCGTTGATGGCACGGTTGACCCGGGCCTGCAGCATGACGAGCGCACCGCCGACCCGGCGCAGCAGTGACGGCGGCGCGGCCGGTGTATCACCCTGATCGGACGTGCTCGGGGTCGACTCCGCCGAGGAATCGCCGCTACCGACGCCGAAGGGCGAGGCATTATCGGCCTGAACGCCATGGGCCGCGAAAGTGAGGAACAGCGCCGCCAGCAATGCGCGCAGAATTAATGACATGAGAGCGTGATCTCCTGGGGGTTCACGAAGCCGCCGTAATAGGCGTTCTCGGTGTCGTCTCGGACCTTGGGGTCGCAGGCGACACCCTGGTTGCCGTGAAAGAGGATCGGCTGGTTCTGGGCGAGATCGACCTCGACGAAGAATTCCCGGTCATTGATCTCGACCTTCAGCTTCTGGGTCTTGGGATCGACCGGCTTCGGAAGCTTCTCGGTGAAGATGAAAGTCACCTTCTTGTTCCTGGCACTGGCCGTGAATTCGATCGGGTCGATCGCGCCGAGATCCTTGCCGTCCACCCAGATATAGTTGAAGTACCGGAACTTCTTCAGGTTCGGCAGGGTGCCCTTGGCGACCGCCTTGCTCTCCGCCGCATCGAAGGCGCCGTCGCCGTTGGCATCGAAATCCTGCAGCAGCTGGTCGCTGAAGATCTCATCGAAGGTCCAGGACTCGGTCAGAGCGATGATCTTGTCCCCGGCGAAGATGAAGACGACGCGGTTCTCGATGAAGACATGGGGATGCGCCAGGGCGGCCCGAGGCAGCGCGGTGAGCAGGGTGAGCGAGGCCATGAGCGTCAGGACGGCGCGGACGAAGCGACGCACGGGCTAGAGGCTGGGCGTGGCGGAGACCACCATGCGGCAGCCGCAAATCGGGCAGATCACGATCTCCTGGGCACCGGGCGGCTTCAGGCCGCTGGCGATGTCGTGGCGGAGTGTCGTTTGCGCTGTCTGCATCAACTGGCCGTGGCCACCGGCGTTGCCGCAGCCCAACGCATAGGCTGCCGCCACGTCATGCGGCATGGGTTCGACGGAGAAGGCTCGCGCCGCGGTGGCGCCGGCCAGAAAGGCAGCACTCCCGGCAAGCGCCGTACTCAAGAGGTTTCGCCGGTTGAGGCTTCGTCTGGTCAGCATTGCGGGACTCCGATTCACCCCGCCTCCAC
>DATKNM010000424.1:0-5325 GCA_035541335.1 Binatia bacterium | reverse complement strand
CTCGACATGACGGTCGAGGAAGGCGTCGAGTTCTTCAAGGCGGTGCCCACCATCCGCGACAAGCTCGCCATGCTGGAGCAGGTCGGCCTCGGCTATATCCATATCGGCCAGGCGGCGACCACTTTGTCCGGCGGCGAGGCGCAGCGCGTGAAGCTCTCCAAGGAGCTGTCGCGGCGCGCGACCGGGCGGACATTGTACATCCTGGATGAGCCGACGACGGGCCTGCATTTCGAGGACGTGCGGAAGCTGCTCGAGGTGGTGCACCAGCTCGTCGACCAGGGCAACACCGTGGTGGTGATCGAGCACAACCTCGAGGTCATCAAGACGGCCGACTGGATCATCGACCTCGGCCCCGAAGGCGGCGACAAAGGCGGCCGCATCGTGGCGGCGGGCACGCCGGAGCAGGTCGCGGCAACGCCGGGGAGCTTCACCGGCCAGTACCTCGCGCCGCATCTGGGGACGCGGGTGAAGAAGAAGGCGGCGCGGGGGTAGACTCTCCCTCTCTCCTCGCGTCACCCCAAGGCTTGGCCTTGGGGTCCACGAGCTTCTCGCCGCAACGCCGAATTCCGCAGGGGCAAACTCGTGGATGCCAAGGCCAAGCCTTGGCATGACGATTGAGTATGGGGTCAGTTGTGGTCGTTCCCCATCAGTGCGATAGAAGAACCAGCGTCACCCCTGCTTCGCCGTGACGATCCAGACCTTGGCGGTGAGCAGGACCTTGCCGTCTTTCTCATGCGCCTTCAGGGCCTGGCGGATGGCGGCTTCGGCTTTGGCGCGGAGGTCGGCGGGCTGGCCGGTCAGGGCGCGGGAGGCGGGGCCGATCTCGACGGCGTTGATCATCGCCTCGTCGAAGCCCTTGCCGGAGCCGATGTCGAGATCGATGTCGACCGGCTCATGCTTCACGTCGGCGAAGCCGGCCTCGCCGAGGATGCGCTTCACGCGGGCGTCGTCGGCGAAGGCGAAGGGGCCGGGCGCGTCCGGCTCCATCTTCGGCAGCGGCGGCACGTGCAGGGTGGCGGCGGCGAGCGCCGTCATCAGGAACGGATTGTCCTTCGGCGTGCGGAAGCAGACGAAGGCGAGGCGGCCGCCGGGTTTCAGCGCGCGGCGCAGGTTCGCAAAGGCCCGCGCCGGCTCCGGAAAGAACATGACGCCGAGCCGCGAGAACAGCAAGTCGGCGCGGCCGGGCTCGAAGGCATGCGTCGTGGCGTCGGCCTCAACGAGAGTGACCTGCGGCGTGGCCTTGGCGCGCTCCTTGGCGCGGGCCAGCATCGGGTGCGAGATGTCGATGCCGAGCACCCGCCCCTGCGCGCCGACGCGACGCGCCAGCTCCAGCGTCGTCGCCCCGCAGCCGCAGCCGATGTCGATCACCGATTCGCCGGCCTTGACGGCGGCGCGCTCCATCGCGGCGCGCCCGAGCGGCCCCAGGGTGACGTCCTGGCCCTCCTGCCGCGCCACCCATTTCCGCCCGGCCTCGGAATTCCAATACTCGGCCTGGTCGACGATGACTCGCGGGTCGGCTTGCTGACTCATTCTGTCCGTCTTCCATGCTATGGATGGAGCGGCTCATTAGATATCAGGGGAGAGAGGATGTACAAGCTCTACTGGTCGCCGGGCAGCGCCGCGATGGCGCCGCAGGCGTTGTTGAATGCGATCGGCGCGCCGGTCGAGCTGATCAAGATCGACGACGAGAGGCGCGAGCAGAAGAGCGCGGAGTACATGCGCCTCAATCCGCATGGGCGGGTGCCGACCCTGGTCTATGACGGCGCCAACGTGATGTACGAGAGCGTCGCGATCTGCCTGTTCCTGCTGGAGCGGCATCCCGAGGCGGGCCTGGCGCCGCGGCCGGGCGACCCCGATCGCGGGCTCTTCCTGCAATGGATGGCCTATCTCACCAACACGCTGCAGGAAACGCATATGCATTACTGGCACGCCGAGTACTTCATCGACGGCGCCGACCGGCAGAAGGAGATGTCGCTGAAGGCCGAGGAACGCTCCGACCGGATGTTCGGCTTCCTGGACGGGGTGATGAACCGCCACGGTCCCTGGCTCTGCGGCAAGAACTTCTATGCCTGCGACATCTACCTCGCGATGCTGGCACGCTGGACCCGCAAGATGGCGAAGCCCGCGGTGACGCATCCGGAGATCAGCCGCCTGGTGCGGCACTGCCTGGCGCTGCCGGCCTATGCGAAGATGCTGAAGGACCAGGGCATCGAGCAGACGGCGTGAGGCGCCGCGGCTACTTCAAAAACCGGACGCCGATTTCCTGGCCCATGGCGCGGACGCGTTCGCAGTCGTGGGTCGTGCCGTCGTGGAACTGCAGGGTGAAGTACTTCGGGACGGCGAGGAGGTCGGCGACGGTCAGCCGGGCGCCGGTGTCGGAGAGGTCGCGGACGAAGCAGTCGAGCACGCTCTGCTTGTTGTTGAAGACGATCTTGGCGCTCTTCAGCGTCTTCCGCCGGTTGGTGACCCGCCGGTTGCTGGTGTCGCTATCGCTCCCCATGCCGCGCCCTTCGAACGTCGCCATTCTCCGCCCTCCTGCGCCGAATCACCGCAAAACGCACACTTGGATGCATCGCCGTTACCGGACTATTTATCCCGCCGCGGCGGCGGCCGCAAATCCGCATTTGCCGCTGACAGACGTGGTAGTTTAGCCCCCAGCCCAGTGGTCAATGCAACGATGCAGATCAAATCCCAGACCTTTTTACCCATGGCCTTTTCCGGAGACCCCATCCACATCATCGGCGGCGGCCTGGCCGGCAGCGAGGCTGCCTGGCAGGCGGTCCGACTCGGCGCCCGGGTGGTGCTGCACGAGATGCGGCCGGTGCGGCCGACCGACGCACACAAGACCGACGCCCTGGCCGAGCTGGTCTGCTCGAATTCCTTCCGGTCCGACGACGCCCTCAACAACGCGGTCGGCCTGCTCCACGAGGAGATGCGACGGACGGGGTCGCTGATCCTGGAGGCGGCGGACCGCCACAAGCTCCCGGCAGGCGGCGCGCTCGCGGTCGATCGCGACGGCTTCGCGGCGGAGATCACCGAACGGCTGAAGGCGCATCCCGCGATCGAGGTCTCCCGCGGGGAGGTTGCCGGCCTGCCGCCGGAGGATTGGCGGAACGTGGTGATCGCGACGGGTCCCCTCACCTCCCCCGACCTCGCCGCGGCGATCCTGGCGCTGACCAGTGAGGAGGCGCTCTCCTTCTTCGACGCGATCGCGCCGATCGTGCACAAGGAGAGCATCGATCTCGAGAAGGCCTGGTTCCAGTCGCGCTATGACCTCAAAGGCCCCGGTGGTTCAGGAGGGGGCGGAGACGGCGCCGACTACATCAACTGCCCGCTCTCCCGCGACGAGTACGACGCGTTCCTGGCCGCCCTGCTCGCCGGCGAGAAGACCGAGTTCAAGGAATGGGAGAAATCGACGCCCTACTTCGAAGGCTGCCTGCCGATCGAGGTGATGGCGGAGCGCGGGCCGCGCACCCTGACCTTCGGTCCGATGAAACCGGTCGGCCTCACCAATCCGAAGACCGGGCAGCGGCCCTATGCGGTGGTGCAGCTGCGCCAGGACAATGCGCTCGGCACGCTCTACAACATGGTCGGGTTCCAGACCAAGCTGAAGTATGCCGAGCAGGTGCGGATCTTCCGCATGATCCCGGGCCTGGAGCATGCCGAGTTCGCGCGCCTCGGCGGGCTCCATCGCAACACCTTCATCAACAGCCCGAAGCTGCTGGATGGGGCGCTGCGGCTGAAGGTCCAGCCGAGGCTGCGCTTTGCCGGGCAGGTCACCGGCGTCGAAGGCTATGTGGAGAGCGCCGCGATCGGCCTCCTCGCCGGGCAGTTCGCGGCGCGCGAGGCGCTCGGCCTCGCGATGGAGCCGCCGCCGGCGACGACCGCGCTGGGCGCGCTGCTGAGCCACATCACCGGTTCGGCGGATGCGCGGACCTTCCAGCCGATGAACGTCAATTTCGGCCTCTTTCCCGAGCTGCCGATGCCGGCGGGGCTCAGCCGCGCGCAGGAGAAGGAATGGCGCGCCGGACGGAAGCCGGCGCTGTCGCGCCGCGCCCTCGCCGATCTCGCCGCCTGGCAGGCGCGGATCGGGCTCGAGACGCCCCAGGTCCGGGCGACCTTGGCGGCCGCGTCGTGATCCGCGCCGGTTTCCTTATCGGCTGTATCGCATTCGCCGGCACCGCCGCGGCCGAGGATACGCTGACGCTCTATTTCCACGAGCGCGCGCCTTACTCCGTGCGCGGCGCCGATGGCGGCGTGCACGGCATCACCGCCGACGTCGCCGACCGGGTGCTGAAGACGGCCGGCATCGCCTATCACTGGGAGGACCTGCCGAGCGCGCGGCAGATGGAAGTGATCAAGCGTAACGCCGAGATGTCCTGCGGGCTCGGCTGGTTCAAGCGGCCGGACCGCGAGGCCTTCGCGAAGTTCAGCCTGCCGATCTATCGCGACCTGCCGACCATCGTGGTCGCGCGGGCGGACGACAAGAGGTTTGCCGGCCTGCCGACCATCGACACCCTCTTCGCCAACCGGGACCTGACGCTGCTGACCAAGACCGGCTATTCCTACGGCGCCGCCATCGACGCCAAGATCGCCGCCCAGGCGCCGAAGCTGCTGACCGATGCCGGCGACAACCGCACCCAGCTCGGCATGGTGAGCCGCGCCCGGGTCGATTACATGATCATGGCCGAGGAAGAGGCCCGCGACCTGCTGGCGCAGCCGGATTTCGCCCAGTCCGGCCTCGCGATCTATCACCTGATGAACGCGCCTGCCGGCGAGGACCGCTATCTCATGTGCAGCCAGTCGGTGCCGGAAGCGATGATCGAGCGCATCAATCGCGCCATCCCGCCCGCGCAATAGCGATATGCGCAGATCGGGGCGCCCGGATCAGGCGCTGATCGCGTCCAGGCGCGGGATGTGATCCTGCATGAAGCGGATGATGATGGCCTCGATGAGGCAGCCTTCCCGATCAGTACGCTCGCTCCCGCTGCCCGGCGCCGCCTCGGGGCAGCGGTCGACGAGGCTTTCGGGAAGCTGCAGCCGGTCTTCGTACCAGCGGTCGAAGCAGCTCGTCTGCGCCGCCGTGGAACCTTCCTTGCCGCAGCTCTCGGTGCCGCGCGCCACCATGCTCTGGATCACCGCATCGACCATGGCGTGGCCGCCGCTCCAATAGCCGCTCGGCACCGGCGAGTTGTCGGCGAGGCGGCGCCGCACGTCGATGAAGGTGTTGCCGATGGCGACGCAACCGATGAAGTCGCCGAGCTCGGTGTGATAGTCGCAGTTCTTGCGCCCGAGATGGCTGTCGTCGAAGGCGGAGGCGAAGCG
>DATKNM010000423.1:0-6396 GCA_035541335.1 Binatia bacterium | reverse complement strand
CCGCCGGACGCCACGAGGTCGGTGGTCGGATGGAGACCCGCCGGCGGATGCGACCGGATGTTGACGCCCATCCCGACGACCAGCCAGTCCAGCCTGCCGTCGGGCCGGGTGCCGGCTTCCAGGAGGATGCCCGTCATCTTCGCGCCGCCGATCAGCAGGTCGTTGGGCCATTTGTGCAGGACCTCGGCCGGCGTCAGGTCGCGCAGCACGGCGCCCATCGCGACTGCGACCACGAACCCGACCGTGGCGCCCTCCGCCGGCTTGCAATCCGGGCGCAGCAACAAGGAGACGTAGAGGTTTCCGGCCGGGGAGTCCCAGCCCCGGCCCCGCCGGCCGCGGCCCGCCGTCTGGGTCTCGGCCCGGAGCACGAGACCCTCCGGCTCACCGGCCACAGCGCGCCGGCGCAGATCGGCATTGGTGCTGTCAGTGGACGGGACTTCCGCGATCCGGAAGGCGATCGTCATCCAGGGAACAGGCTCGCCGCCGCGGCGGTGGCCGAAGTGGCCAAGCCGCCCGGCACGAAGACGCCGAGCACGACGAAGATCGAGCAGGCCAGCAGCACGACGCGCAGGGTGAGGTCCGGCCGGTCGAAATGGCCCTCGCCCGGATCGAAGCACATCACCTTCACGATCCGGATGTAATAGAAGCAGGAGATCACGCTGGCGAGGACGCCGATGACGGCGAGCACGTAGAGATGCGCGTCGATGGCCGCGTTGAACACGAAGACCTTGCCGAAGAATCCGGCGAAGGGCGGGATCCCGGCCATGGAAAAGAGGAAGATCACGAAGGAATAGGCGAGCAGCGGCTGGCTCTTCGCCAGACCGGCGAGGTCGCCGATCTCCTCCACCATCTCGCCCTTGCGGCGCATGGCGAGGATCACGCCGAAGGCGCCGATCGTGGTGACGATGTAGATAGTCATGAAGATCAGCACGCCGGTGACGCCGAGCGGCGTACCGGCGGCGAGACCCACCAGGGCGTAGCCGATGTTGCCGATCGAGCTGTAGGCCATCAGGCGCTTGATGTTGCGCTGGTTGATGGCGGCGATGCCGCCGAGCAGCATCGAGAGGACGGAGATCACCACCACGATCTGCTGCCACTGGTGCAGCAGCGGCAGGAACGGTCCGACCAGGACCCGGGTGAAGAGCGCCAGCGCCGCCACCTTGGGCGCCGCCGCGAAGAAGGCGGTCACCGGGGTCGGCGCGCCCTCATAGACGTCCGGGGTCCACATGTGGAACGGCACGGCGGAGATCTTGAACGCCAACCCCGCCGAGAGGAACACCAGGCCCACGATCAGGCCGACCACCGGCTGGGCATCGGCGGAGAGCGACTTCGCCAGAACCGCGAAATCGGTCGAGCCGGTGAAGCCGTAGATCATCGAGGCGCCGTAGAGCAGCATGCCCGAGGAGAGCGCGCCGAGGACGAAGTATTTGAGGCCCGCCTCCGTGGATTTCACCGTGTCGCGCCGGAAGGCGGCGGTGACATAGAGCGCCAGGCTCTGCAGCTCCAGGCCGACATAGAGCGAGATCAGGTTGTTGGCCGAGATCATCATGCTCATGCCGAGGGCGGCGATCAGCATCAGGATCGGGAATTCGAAGCGCCACATGCCGTTCCGCTCGGCATAGCCCAGCGAGATCAGGATCGCCGCTGCCGTGGCGAGCAGCGCCAGCACCTTCATGAAGGCCGCGAAACCATCGACGATGAACTGGCCGTGGAAGGCCGGATCGGCACCGGTCGCCGGCGCCACGTGGACCGCCAGATACGCGTCGATGACGAGCGCGATCGCGGTCAGCCAGGAGAGCGGCCGGGTAAACTTGTCGCCCTGGAACACGCCCAGGATCAGCAGCACCATGGCGGAGACGGCGAGGAAGATCTCCGGGGTCGCGGCGGTATAGTTGAGCTCGGCTAGCGTCATGTCACTGCCCCACCGCGGCGAGTTCGGTCTTCACATGGTCGGCCATGGCGGTCTGGTGCGTCTTGATCAGGTTGTCGACCGAGGCATCGAAGATGCCGGTGAAAGAGCTCGGATAGATGCCCATCCAGAGCACGATCAGGATCAGCGGCACGAAGATCGCGATCTCCCGCGGACTGAGGTCGAGGAAGTCAAGCAGGTCCTGCTTCTCGAGCTTGCCGAAGATGACCCGGCGATAGAGCCAGAGCATGTAGGCCGCGCCGAGGATGATGCCGGTGGTGATGAAGAACGCCGCCCAGGTGTTGTCCTTGAAGACGCCGACCATGACCAGGAACTCGCCGATGAAACCGCTGGTGCCCGGCAGGCCGACCGAGGCCATGGTGAAGATCATGAAGGCGAAGGCATAGCGCGGCATGTTGTTGACGAGCCCGCCGTAGCGCGCGATGTCGCGGCTGTGCAGGCGATCGTAGACCACGCCGACGCAGAGGAAGAGCGCCGCCGAGACGATGCCGTGGGAGAGCATCTGGAAGAGCGCGCCCTCGATGCCCTGCTGGTTCAGGGCGAAGATGCCGGCGGTGACGAAGCCCATATGCGCCACCGACGAATAGGCGATCAGCTTCTTCATGTCCTCCTGCGCGAGCGCCACCAGCGAGGTGTATATCACGGCGACGACGCTCAAGACGTAGATCAGCGGCGTGAAATAGACCGAGGCGTCGGGCAGCATCGGGAGCGAGAAGCGCAGGAAGCCGTAGCCGCCGATCTTCAGCAGCACACCCGCCAGGATCACCGAGCCCGCAGTCGGCGCCTCGACGTGGGCGTCAGGCAGCCAGGTGTGGACCGGCCACATCGGCACCTTCACGGCAAACGAGGCCAGGAAGGCGAGCCAGAGCCATTTTTGCATGCCCGGGTCGAAATGGGTCGCCATCAGGGTCGGGATGTCGGTTGTGCCGGCCTGTCGATACATGGCGAGGATGGCCAGCAGCATCAGCACCGAGCCCAAGAGCGTGTAGAGGAAGAACTTGAGGGCCGAGTAGACTCGCCGCGGCCCGCCCCAGACGCCGATGATCAGGTACATCGGGATGAGAACGCCCTCGAAGAAGACGTAGAACGCCAGGAAGTCGAGGGCGCAGAAGGTGCCGACCATGAAGGTCTCCAGCACCAGGAAGGCGATCATGTACTCCTTGACCCGCACCGTGATCGCTTCCCAGCTCGCCAGGATGCAGACCGGGGTCAGCAGGGTCGACAGCAGCACGAAGGTCATGGAGATGCCGTCGACGCCCATCCGGTAGCCGATGTTCAAGGTCGGCATCCAGTCCGACTTCTCCTCGAACTGGAAGCCGGGATTGGTGCGGTCGAAGTTGAACCAGATGTAGAGCGACAGCAGGAACACCACGAGCGAGGTGATCAGCGCGATCATGCGGGCGCTCTTCGCGATCAACGCTTCGTCGCCGCGGGTGAAGAAGATCAGCGCCGCGCCGACCAGCGGCAGGAAGGTGGTGAGGGAGAGGATGGGGAAACCGGTCATTGCTTCGCACTCACCCTCGGAACGCAACCAAGTACCACGAGACCAGCGCGACGACGCCGATCATCATGGCAAAGGCGTAGTGATAGACATAGCCGGTCTGCAGCTTGCTGGCGCGGCGGGCGAGATCGATCGTGACCTGGGAGATGCCGTCGGGGCCGAGCCCGTCGATGATCGCCCCGTCGCCGCCCTTCCAGAGGACACGGCCCAGCGCCTTCGCCGGGTTGACGAAGATCGCGTCATAGAGCTCGTCGAAGAACCACTTATTGAAGACGAAGAGATAGATCGGCTTCAGCGCCGCGGCCATGCGCGCCGGCAGGTCCTTCGACCGCATATAGGCGACGAAGGCAAAGCCAATGCCGATGATGCCCATGACCAGAGGCAGGAACTTCACCCAGGCCGGCACTTCCTCGGCCAGCTGCGGCACGTGGTTGTCGGCACCGAAGAACAACGCCTGACCCCAGAACTCGTGCATCTTCTCGCCCACGAAATAGGGCGCGAAGAGGACGCCCGCGAGCACGGCGCCCACGGCCAAGACGATCAGCGGCACCAGCATCACCCAGGGGCTCTCATGCACATGGTGCATGGTCTCGTGATCGGCGCGCGGCGCACCGTGGAAGGTCATGAACAGCAGGCGCCAGGAATAGAAGGCGGTCATGACGGCGGCGGCGATGCCGAGCCAGAAGGCGTAGATCCCTACCCCGCTGTTGGCAGCGAAGGCAGATTCCAGGATCGAATCCTTGGAGTAGTAGCCGGCGAAGATCGGGATGCCGGCCAGCGCCAGGCTGCCGATCCACATCAGCGCATAGGTCCAGGGAATCAGCCGGTAGATGCCGCCCATCTTCCGCATGTCCTGCTCGTCCGACATGGCATGGATCACCGAGCCGGAGCAGAGGAACAGCAGCGCCTTGAAGAAGGCGTGAGTGAAGAGGTGGAACATGGCGGCGCCATAGGCGCCTACGCCCGCCGCGAAGAACATGTAGCCCAGCTGCGAGCAGGTCGAATAGGCGATCACGCGCTTGATGTCGAACTGGGTCAAGCCGATCGTCGCCGCGAAGAAGGCGGTCGAGGCGCCGATCACGACAACGACGTCCTTGGCGACGGGGGCATATTCGAACATCGGCGAGAGGCGGCAGACCATGAAGACGCCGGCCGTCACCATGGTTGCCGCGTGGATCAGGGCGGAGACCGGGGTCGGGCCTTCCATGGCGTCGGGCAGCCAGGTGTGGAGCGGCACCTGGGCCGACTTACCCATGGCGCCGATGAAGAGCAGGATGCAGAGCGTGGTCATCACGTCAGGATTCCAGGAGAGGAAGTGGAAGCTCTTCCCCACTTCGCCGGGAACCGCGGCGAACACGGTCGCGAACTGCACCGAGTTGAAGATGAAGAACACGCCCATGATGCCGAGGGCGAAGCCGAAATCGCCGATCCGGTTGACGATGAAGGCCTTGATCGCCGCGGCATTGGCGCTCGGCTTGTGGAACCAGAAGCCGATCAGGAGGTAGGAGCACAAGCCCACACCTTCCCAGCCGAAGAACATCTGCACGAAGTTGTCCGCCGTCACCAGCATCAGCATGGCGAAGGTGAACAGCGACAGATAGGCGAAGAACCGCGGCTTCGAATGGTCGTGGCCCATGTAGCCGATGGAATAGACATGGACCATGGCGGAGACCGTCGTCACGACCACCAGCATCACCGCGGAGAGCTGGTCCACCCGGACCGCCCAATCGGCCTTGAAGTCGCCGACCGTGAACCAGGTGAGCAGCGCGGTCGTGCGCGGCGTGCCGCCGAAATTGACGTCGAAGAACACGATCCAGGAGAGGACCATCGAGACCAGCAGCAGGCCGCTGGTGATGTACATGGCCGGCTTGTCGCCGAGGCGGCGGTTGCCGAGCCCCGCGATGAGCGCGCCGATCAGAGGCAGCAATACGATCCAGGCGTCCATCTCTGCCTCAGCCGTTCATCATGTTCAAGTCTTCGACCGCGATCGAGCCGCGGTTGCGGAAATAGACCACCAGGATGGCGAGGCCGATCGCGGCTTCCGCCGCCGCGACGGTCAGGACCAGCATGGCGAAGACCTGCCCCACCATGTCACCCAGGAAATGCGAGAAGGCGACCAGGTTGATGTTGACCGCGAGCAGCATCAACTCGACCGACATCAGGATGATGATGACGTTCTTCCGATTGAGGAAGATGCCGAAGATCCCGATGGTGAACAGGATCGCGGCGACGGTGAGGTAGTGCGTGAGCGTTGGAATGAACATCTCAGATACCGCTCCCGCTCGGCACGTTCCTGATCTCGACCGAATCCGCGCCGCGATCGACCTGGACCGCGATCCGCTGGCGCTTCACCCCCACGCGCTCGCGATGCGTCAGCACGATGGCGCCGATCATCGCCACAAGGAGGACCATGCCGGCCGCCTGGAACAGGTAGAAATACTGGGTGTAGAGCAGCTGGCCCAAAGCCTGGGTGTTGCTGACCTCGGCGATCGCGGGTGTCGGCGCGGCGATCGCCTGGGTGGTCGCCGGCGCCAGGGTCCAGCCGCCGAAGATGAAGACCAGCTCGGCGACCAGGATCGCGCCGACGACGGCGCCGATCGGCAGATAGCGCACGAAGCCCTGCCGCAGCGCCACGAAGTTGATGTCCAGCATCATCACGACGAACAGGAAGAGCACGGCGACGGCGCCGACGTAGACCACGACCAGCATCATGGCCAGGAACTCGGCGCCCAGGAGGACGAAGAGACCGGCGGCATTGAAGAAGGTCAGGATCAGGAACAGCACCGAATAGACCGGATTGCGGTTGGCGACCACCAACAGGCCGGAGATCACGGCGACGACGGCGAAGACCCAGAAAGCGATAGCCTGGATGATCATGGGGTCACCGATACGGCGCGTCGGCGGCGATGTTCGCCGCAAGGGCCGGTTCCCAGCGCTCGCCGTTCTCCAGGAGCTTCTCCTTGTT
>DATKNM010000422.1:0-9927 GCA_035541335.1 Binatia bacterium | reverse complement strand
GCCGAGAGCTCCTCGGAGGCTGCGGCCACGGTCTGCACGTTGCTGGAGGCTTCTTCCGAGGCGCCGGCCACGGCCTTCACCTGGCCCTGGCTGCGCTCGGCCGCCTGGCCCATGCCGGCGGAGGTCTGCAGCATCTCCTGGGAGGCGCGGGTCAGCGCGTCGAGCGCCGCCTTCACCTCGCCCTCGAAGCTGCGGATGCTGCTGTCCATCACCTGCTGGCGGGCTTCCGCCTGCTGGTGGCGCTGGCGCTGCTCCTCCTCGATCCGGGCCTTATCGACCGCGTTCTGCTTGAAGGTGCCGAGCGCCCCGGCAAGCGCGCCGATCTCGTCGCTGCGATGGCTGAAATCGGCTTCGGCGGTGAGGTCGCCGCCGGCGACCCTCAGCATGGCGTCGCGAATCACGTTCAGCGGGCGGATCACCCGACGGCCGATCAGCATCATGCTGGCAACGGCGAGCCCCAGGGCGCCGACCAGGAGCACGAGCTGCACCACCAGGTTCTGCATCGCCCCGGCATGCGCGTCGGCGGCGTATTGCTTGGCGGAATCCAGCGCCGCGGTGGCGACCTTCAGGATGTAGCCCAGCTTCGGCACCGTGAGGTCGTTCCACTGCTGGATCGCCAGGCTCGGCGCCTTGCCGTTCATGAGGTCGTTCAGGATGCCGTCACGGGTGCCGATATAGCTGGGATCGAAATAGTTCTGCTTCGCCGAGGCGATCGCGTCGGTGAGACCGGACGGCATCTCGACGCCGAACACCTCGGCCTCGATCGCGGCCCAGTCCGCCTCGGACTTGGCAACGAAGCCCTGGTACTTCTGCAGCACCGCGGGGTCGGCCTTGCCGGCGGTGATGGCGTTGGAGACGGTGAGCGAGGCGTCGCCACCGGAATTGCGCACCATCCAGGCGAGCTGGCGGATCGCCAGCATCTGATCGATGAACGCATCCTCATGCTTCACCGAGGCGGTCAGGCGCTGCGAGATCGCATCCAGCGTGGCGATCAAGTTGGTCGCAGTGTCCATGTATTCCTTGGACATGCCGGCGCGACGGTCGGCCTTCGCCTTCTGCACCGCGTCCCGGGATTCGGTCTGCAGCGCGAACAGAGTGTCGGTCAGCGACTTAAGGTCGCCGATGAGCTTGTCCTTGTCGGCGAAATCGAGGTCGGGGAGCTGCTGCAGCACGCTCTTCAGGGCCGGCACCTCGTCGGCGCGGTTCCTGTCGAGGCTCGCCAGCGTGTCTGCCGGGATGACCGCGTCGGCGTCGAGGCCGCGGGTCGTGGTGGAGCGATCGGTGCGCAGGTTGTGCAGCCCCTTGAACGCATCGGCGGAAGCGGCCGCGACCGCCTCGATGCGGGCGGCGGAGCCGACCTTGTTCCAGGACTGCCACGCGCCCACCGCCAGCATCACGACGACGATGGCGGCGAGGACGGTGACGACGGATTTCAGCAGGATATTGGCCGACAGGCGATTGAGCATGAATGTCCTCCAGGTCTGGTCCCTACATGCCTCATGCCGCGTAAAGATTAGGTTTATCGATAGCGGTCGATTTTCATAAACCGCTCGATTTTATGTGGAATCTCGACCCATCCAGCGCCGGCACCGTGACATCGGGGTGACAGTGCAGCCCTCAGACCGGATAGGGGCCCTCGGCGAAAGTCTCGGCATGATAGCCCTTCGCACCGACCAGCCGCGCAAGCGGGCTGCGCCAATCCTCGCCGGCTTTCAGGAGCCCCACAATCTTCGCGAAGTCGTAGATCGGCCGCCAGCCGAGCTCCTCGCGGGCGCGGGTGCTGTCATAGACGCGGTCGATGCCCGGCACCATGCGCCAGCCGCGGCGCGCATATTCCGCGGCGAAATCCGGGACGTGCCGTCGGACGACGGCGGCGGCGTCGCGCCGAAGCTCATCGAGGTCCTCCCGGAGGATCGGCGTCGCCGCGCTGACGATGTACCGCCGGAAGCCCAACCGCGGCGCCTGCTCCATGGCGAGCAAATGCGCGCCGACCACGTCCTCGAGATCGACCCGGCGCGCGAGATACTCGTTCGCCTTCTGGTTGGCGTCGTCATAGGCCTCGCGCACCGCCCGGTCATCGTCCGGCTCCGGAAAGAAGCGCGAGGTGCGGAGCGCGATGACCGGCAGATTCTGGTTGCGGTGGAAAAGCCGGCAGAGGTCTTCCGCCGCGGCCTTGGTGACGCCGTAGATGTTCTTCGGGATCGGCCGCACGTCCTCGGTGATCCAGGCCGCCGGAGCGCCCGGCGGCGGGATCAGCGCGTCGCCGAACACGCTGGTCGTGCTGGTATAGACGAAGGACCGGACGCCGGCGTCGACCGCCGCCTCCAGCAGGTTCAGCGTGCCGGTGACGTTGACGTCGACGAAGTCCTGGCGGCCATGGGTCGCGACGTGGGGCTTGTGCAATGTTGCGGGATGCAGCACCGCCTCGACGCCGGCCATCGCCCGCGCGACGACCGCGCGGTCGACGATCGAGCCGATTTCGGTGGTGAACGGGCTGGCGACGATGTCGAGACCGACGACGTCGTGGCCGAGCGGCGCCAAGGTGCGGACCAGGGCTTCGCCGAGATGACCGGCGCTGCCGGTGACCAGGATCTTCATGGGCGTATTCTTCTTGGGATTATTTGCACAGTCTAAGGTTGTGTTTCGCCTCCATAGCACAGCCACGCGGGGAAGCAATAAACAACTCCGCGCGAGGCAGGGGTCTTGAACTGAAGCGCGCCGCCGCGGTTCCTTCGCTATCATCCGCTCCGACGCAGGAATGAGCGCGAAAGGGACAGCACGGATGCAGTTCGACACCAAGGTGGCGATCCTGGTGCTGGAGGACCTCGCGCTCTGGCAGAAGCTGAATGTCACGGCGTTCCTGGCGACGGGAATCGCAGGCGCCGCATCGGAGGCGATGGGCGAGCCTTATGAGGACGCGGCCGGGCGCCGGTTCGCGCGGCTGCTGGGCCAGCCGATGCTGGTCTTCGCAGCGACGGCGGAGGATCTGCAGCGTGCGCACCGGATCTCGATCGAGCGCAACCTGACGTGCGCCGCCTATGTCCGCGCCATGTTCGCGACCGGACACGATGCCGCCAACCGCGAGGCGTTCAAGGCGGAGCCCGCCGACCGGCCCGACCTGGTCGGCCTCGCTCTACGCGGCCCGAAAAAGGACGTGGACAAGGCGACCAAGGGCGCGAAGCTGCACCCCTGAAGCGGCCCGTACAGCTCTCGTTCGAATCAGATCTGGTGGGGGGTGGGACGAGCGGCGCGGCGATCCTCCGCATCCCATTTCAGCAGCTGCCGGCGCAGGTTCTGGAAGCGCGTGTCGTCGGGGTCGCGCAGGGGATCGGGGAAAGGTGCAGCGGATTCTGCCAGCGCCTGCCAGTCGGCGGCTTCGAGGATTCGGCGCGCCGCCGGGAGGAACTGGGCCTCCTCGCGCTGCATGTGATTGTGCTGGGTGGCGATGAAATCGCGCAGCTGGTCGAGGTAGGCGCTCTTCTCCGTGAGCTCGTCCTGGAGCAGCGCCTGGGTCGCGGCCGCGAGCTGCCGGAGCTTTCGCCCCAGCACCTGATGCTCCGACTGCAGCCGGCGGAAGGGTGCCGCCTCGCCCGGCGACCGCGCCTCCATCCGTTCGAGGATCCGATCCTCCAGCGGATGATGGCGGAGATCCGGATAGGCGAGGAAATAGTCGATCAGGCCCTGGATCAGCTCCCAGTCGGGTTGACCGCCCTCCTCCATCACGCCCGCCTGGTGCTCCAGCAGATTGAGCAGCCGAAGCGTATTGGTGTGGTCTTCCTGGATCTTCAGCCAGGGCTGGGACATGGTCGGAACTCCTCTCGGGAGGCGGCAGTTTGACGGATCGGCGATCCCGCGTCCTTGATCCAGACCAAAGTCCTGAACACCCACGAGCGGGCAAGGGGCTGGGAAAAGAAGCCAAAACACATAGGAGTGGGTCTGCCTACGTAGTAACCCTTAAGGGGCTTCCCTGAATATCGGCGTGGCGGCGCCGAGGTTAACTTGATCGCCATCAAAGCATAGCCATCCAGGAGACGCCGCCATGTCCGCCCTGCACGCCCCGAGCTCCAACCGTTTCACGCCCGCCCCAGTGCCCGCCTCGATCCTGTCCGCCGCGGTCCTGAAGAACGGTCCGGTGGCGACCGAGGGCGATGCGGCGCTGCGGGCGCTGGAGAGCGTCGGCACGGTGCTGCACTTCAAGCGCAACGAGACGATCTTCGCCGAAGGGGATGAATCGCATCACATCTATCGGGTGGTGCAGGGTGCGACCCGAAGCTGCCGGGTGTTGATGGACGGCCGGCGCCAGATCGCGGGCTTCGGCCTGCCCGGCGACTTCCTCGGCCTGGACTGGCAGAGCGAGCATGCGCTGAGCGCCGAGGCGGTGACGGACGTGACCCTGGTCTGCTATCCCCGCGGCCAGATCGAGCGGCTGGGCGAGAGCAACCCGGTGGTCCGGAAGCGCATCATGGACATGCTGGTCAGCGGCCTCAACGAGAGCCAGTCGCGGCTGGTGATGCTCGGCCGGCAGACGGCGCTGGAGCGCCTCGCCTGGTTCCTGGTGCGCAAGGCCCAGCGCCTCGCCCTCGGCGACGGCACCGTTGAGCTGCCGATGAGCCGCCAGGACATCGCCGATTATCTCGGCCTCACGATCGAGACGGTCTCCCGGGTGCTGAGCGTGCTGAAGCGCAAGCGCCTGATCGCCCTTCCCAACGCGCACCAGGTGCGGATCCAGAACATGGCCCTCCTGCAGGCGATGGCCCGCGGCGAAGGGGACGACATTCATGCCTGAATCGAGGCCTCCGAGGCTGCAGCAGCGCAGCCGCGCCCGCGCGATCGCACTCGCGGTCCGGCGGCCGGGTTTCCGGCGACGTCGCCCGGAGCGCTGGGACGCCCCTGAAGTGCGCCACCGTTTCCGCCTCTGGGTTCTCGGCACGCTGGCGATGATGATCCTGATCGGTGGCATGGCTGGCAGCCTGTTGCGCAACGATCTCGACGGTGATCTCGGCGGTGATCTCGGGGGCGCACCGGTCGCGGTCGTTCTCGTCCTCCTCCCGCTGCTCGCCCTCATGGCCCTCTGGTTCCGTCGCGGTTATCGCCTCTGGCGGGCGACCCGGTTCGGCTGAGTCCGCTTCCCGACAACATTTCCCGTTAGAGCAGGCATTTCGCATATGCCCGCCGGAGTCCCGGCGGGCGTGCGGAACCGCGCGCCGCGTCCAGGCGTTCGGTGCGTTTGGGGATGCGTGCGCCCGAGCCCCCAGTCTCTAATCGCCGGGTGTATCGGAGCCTGCCCGAATGGTGAGAGCCTGTTTCGTCGTCGCTGCCGGATTCGCCGCCGGTCTCTGCTCGGTCGCCGCCGGCGCGGGCGCCGGCGAGACTGCGCTGGTGCTGGAGAATCGGATCCCGCTGCTCGGCGTCGCCGGGAGGATCGATCATCTGGCCGTCGACATCGCCGGCCGCCGGCTGTTCGTGGCGGAGCTGGAGAACAACAGCGTCGACGTCGTCAACCTCGACACCGGCGTAGCGATGACTCGGATTGCCGGCCTGAAGCAGCCTCAAGGGATCGCCTATCTCCCCGACCGCAAGCTGCTGGTGGTCGCCAATGCCGGCGACGGCTCGGTGCGATTCTTCGCGGGCGGCAATCTCGCCCCGCACGGCAGCATCGACCTCGGCGAGGACGCCGATAATGTCCGGGTCGATCCCGAGAGCGGCCGCCTGCTGGTCGGCTACGGCAAGAGCGGGGCGAAGAGCGGGCTCGCCGTGATCGATCCGGCGAGACGCTCGGTGATCGGCCGCATCGCGCTGCCCGGGCATCCTGAGAGCTTCCAGATCGACGACAAGACCGGCCGCGCCTATGCCAACGTGCCCGACGCGCAGCAGATCGCGGTGATCGACGTCGGCAAGCGCCGCGCCGTCGCGGGCTGGAAGACGCCGGGCCTCGCCGACAACTTCCCGATGGCCCTCGGCGCGGACGGGAAGCCCCTGGCCGTGGTGTTCCGCCAGCCGTCGCGCATCGCGCTGCTGGATCCCGCGCAGGGCTCGGTCGCCGCCAGCCTCGACACCTGCGGGGACAGCGACGACGTCTACTTCGACGGCAAGCGCAACCGTCTCTACCTGAGCTGCGGCGAAGGATTGGTCGACGTGCTGCAGCCGGGACCGCAGGGCCTGCAGCGCATCGACCGGGTGGTGAGCTTCGGCGGCGCCAGGACCTCGCTCTTCGTCCCCGAGCTCGACCGACTCTACGTCGCGGCGCGCGCCAACAGCGGCGCCGACGCGGCGATCCTGGTCTATCGGCCTGGCCGATAGCCTGGGCAAGTAGCCGGAGTTTGCCAGCGCATCCGGCGGCGTGCCATCATTCGGGTCGCGGAGGCCGTCATGCCGAATTACGTGCTGGTCAGCTTCAAGGGCTGCCCCTGGGTGCAGCGGGTGGCGATCGTGCTGCGCGAGAAGAAGATCGACTTCGAGTTCCGCCACATCGAGGCCGACAACCGGCCCGACTGGTTCCGCCCGATCTCGCCGCACAACAAGGTGCCGGTGCTGAGGATCGACGACCAGGTCTCCCTGTTCGAGTCCGGCGCCATCTCGGAGTATCTGGACGAGGTCGCGGCGCCGCGGCTCCATCCCGAAGACCCGATCGCACGAGCCGTGAATCGCGCCTGGATCGAATATCTGCCGGGCTTTGTCGACATCACCTCCGCCCATGCCTACGTGGCGACCGAGGCGGAGTTCGAAACGGCTGCGGCCAAGGTATCCACCGCTTTCGAGAAGCTGGAGCAGGCCCTGGAGCGCCAGCATGCCGCGGCGGGGGAGAACGGGCCCTATTTCAACGGCAGGCGCTATGCCCTGGCCGATACCGCCTATGCGCCGTTCCTGCAGCGCCATCTCTTCCTCGAGCGGATCCAGCCGATCCGCCGGATCGACCAGTTCCCAAGGGTCAAGGCCTGGGCCCATGCGCTCGCCGAGCGCCCCACCACCCACAGCTTCCCGCCCGCCGAATACGAGGCCATGTACCGCGACATGGTCAAACGCCGGAAGGCCTGGATCTCGCAGTTCGCCGGCGGCGCGGAGAAGGCGGCGGAGTAAGTCACGAAGGCGCACTGCCGGCGGCAGTATCGCTAATCCGCTGCGATAGTCTCCTGGCGAAGTTTCCCAATCCTTGGTAATCCGATAGGATATCAGCCCTGCTCCCTGGGGCGGCCAAGGGAAGGGGGACGATCATTGCGGGCCTTCACAGCCGGCTGCGGCGCGCTCTGCCTCGCGCTCGGCATCGTGGTCGCGGCCGCAGCCGATTCTAATCTCTCTCCGCGCGAGCGGGCCGTGGCCGACGCACGGGCCGGTCGGGTCGACGTCGCGATCGCGGAACTGCGCGGGATGCTGGCGCAGGGGACACCGGATCCGCTGGTCGCGATGGACCTCGCCGTGCTGCTCTATCAGGCGAACCAGGCCAAGGCGGCGACCGACGTCTTCGAGCAGGCGGGGAATGCCGCGCCGCCGGGCTATGCCCTGCTGGCCATGAGCCGGGCCTATCGCGATCAGCACCGGTTCGACGCCGCCGAGCGGTTGGCGCGAACCGGATCGGCGCGCTTTCCCGACGACCCGACCTGGCCGGTGCTGCTGGCACTGATCCGCGCCGACCGAGGTGAGAGCGACGATGCCCTCCGGCTGCTGGCCACTCCCGCGGCGGCACGCGCCCCACCGCTCGATCGCAAGCTGGCCGAGGCCTATGCCTTGCGGCGCGGGGCGCGGTCGATGGCGGCGCTCAAGGCCTATATGGAAGCTCTGCGCCTTGCGCCGGAGAACGCCGAGGCGCGCCGCGAAGCAGCAGAGTTGCTGCGCGAGATCGGCGGCCCCAACGGTGCGGCGGCGTGGGTCGACGCCGCGCCCCCGCTCGCGACCGGCGGGGAGCGGCTGTCGCTCGCGGCGGACCAGGCCGCCGCCATGGTGCGCTGGGGTGCCGAGATCCGCTCCAGTGATCCAGCGCATCGCTTCGACGGCACCGACGCCGCCATCGCCCAGCTCGATCGCCTGATTGCCGAGGCGAGCGCGGCGCCGGACACGGAACCCGAAGTGCTGACACGGCTGCAGCTCGACCGCATCGTGGCCCTGCGCGACCGCGTTCGCATGGCCGAGGCGGCGCAGGAGGCGGAAGCGCTGCGCGCCGCGGGCGTCACGCTGCCGCCCTATGCCGCGCGCGCCTATGCCGACGCCCTGCTCTATCTGCATCGCCCGCGAGAAGCGCGCGCCGCCTATGAAGCGGCGCTCAAAGACGATCCCGCCGATCTCGATGCGCGCTACGGCCTCTTCTATGCCGAGGTCGAGGCCGAGGACTTTGCCGCGGCCTATCGCACGATCGACGGCATCCTCGCCGACTCGCCGCCCTGGAAGCAGTATCGCGACGATCCCAGCCGGCATTCCAATCCCGACTATGCCTCGGCCGCGCTGGCGGCGGGCATGGCGCGGCTCTATGGCGACCAGCTCGGCGCGGCGCAGGAGCGGATCGCGCCGATCGCCGCCGCCGCACCGGCCGACGCCGAGGCCCGCGCCGACAATGCCGCGGTCATGGATGCGCGGGGCTGGCCCCGACAGGCCGAGCGCGAGGCCAAGATCGCGGCAAGCCTCGAGCCCGCCGATCCCGACGCCGAGCTGGCGCTCGCCGGTCTCGACATCGAGCGCTACCGCTTCTCCGCGGCGGAACGACGGCTCGCCAGGCTGCAGGCGCTCTATCCCGAGAACACGCAGGTGCGGCGCATGGCGGAGGAGCTGGCGGCGGCCGAGGGTGCCGAGCTCGATGTCGAGGTCTCGCCCGGCTGGACCGAGGGCGGCGGCGCCAATGCCAGCGGCAACGAGCTGACGCTGGGGACGCGCCTCTGGTCGCCGCCGATCGACGACCGATGGCGGGTCTTCGCCTTCGACGACTATTCCTATGCCCATCCGCCGGAGGGCTTCGTCGAGCGCCATCATGCCGGCGCCGGAGCCGAGCTCCGGCTGCCCGACGTGACGGCGACCGCCTACGGCACCTATTCCACCGGCGAGCTGCAGCGTCCGGGCGGCGGCTTCACCCTCGACTGGTCGCCCGACGACCATTGGCAATTCGGCGTCGCCGGCGAGATCTTCTCGCTCGATACGCCCCTCCGCGCGCTGTTCGACGACACGACCGCCGACAAGATCGGCGGCCATGTCACCTATCGCTGGCACGAATCGCGGGAGCTGACGCTCTCCGGCGCCTATCTCGGTTTCTCGGACGGCAACCGGCAAGGCAATGCCGGGCTCGACTTCGCGCAGCGCCTGGTCGACATCCCGCATTTCGACCTGACCGGCCGGCTCGGCCTTTCCGCCTCCAGCAACAGCAAGCAGGACGTCGGCTATTACAGCCCGGAAGCGGACCTGACCGCGACCGGCGGCCTGACCGCCGAGCACGTGCTGTGGCGCAGCTATGACAACAGCCTGGTGCAGGCCCTGACCGTGGACGCCGGCGTCTATGACGAACGCAGCTTCGGCGCCGACTGGATCGGATCGGTCGGCTATGAGCAGCGCTGGCGCTTCGACCCCTGGACCGAGATCCGATACGGCGCGCTGCTGACGCGGCGCGTGTTCGACGGCGATGCCGAGGAAGGCATCGCCCTCACCCTCGGACTGACGCAGAGGTTCTGACCATGCATCGTCTCTTCATCCTCGTCGTCGCACTGCTGCTGGCCGCCCCCGCGGCGGAAGCGCAGCAGCCCGGCACGGACTTCGTCACCGTCGTGTTCCATGACGTGGTCGCGACGCGCGCCGAGCTGCAGTCGGATTCGATCTCCACCTCGGAGCTTATCCGCTTCTTCGACTGGCTGAAGGGCAATGGCTGGACCCCGATCTCGCTCGACGACCTCGATGCGGCGCGGCGCGGCGCACGACCGCTGCCGCCGAAGGCGATCCTGCTCACCTTCGACGACG
>DATKNM010000421.1:0-2175 GCA_035541335.1 Binatia bacterium | reverse complement strand
CCGAAGTTGAGGCCGAAGACGGCACCCTTCTCCTTCAGCTGGTCGTGGATCGGGAAGGTGCGCATCGGCCGCCCGGCGGTGAATTCCTGCGCGGGATAGACCAGGTCGGTGCGGTGCTCGTAGAAGTACCGGGTGCGCTCGCGGGTGTAGCGCTTGCCGGCCCAGTCGCCGAAGCGGGCGACGTCCCAGAAGAAGACGTCGAGGCTCGGCTCGCCCTCGATGATCCATTCGGTCAGCACCTTGCCGATGCCGCCGCCCTGGTTGAAGCCACTCATCACGCCGCAGGCGCAGAAATAGTTCTTGAGGCCCGGATAGGGGCCGAGCAGCGGGCCGAGATCGGGCGAGAAGATCATCGGCCCGTTGATCACCCGCTTGATGCCGGCGCTTTCGAGGCAGGGCATCGCCTCGACCGCGCGGGCGAGGTTCTCCTCCATGCGGCTGAGATCGTCCGGCAGCAGCTCATGGCCGAAGTCGAGCGGCGTGCCGTTCTCGGCCCAATGGACGCACTTGCTCTCATAGGCGCCGAGCAGCAGGCCCTTGCCCTCCTGGCGACAATAATAGCCGCCGCTGGGCTCGGAGATGTTCGGCACTTCGTGGCCCATGGCCGCGATCTCGGGGATGGTCTCGGTCACCATGTAATGGTGCTCGACCGGCTGCAGCGGCAGGGTGATGCCGGCCAGCGCCGCCACTTCGCGCGCCCAGAGGCCCGCCGCGTTGACGACATAGTCGGTCTTGATGTCGCCGTTGGGCGTGCCGACGGTCCAGCTGCCGTCGGCATTCTGCTTCGTCGAGGTGACCGGCGTCTCGCGGTAGATCTTGGCGCCGCGGTCGCGCGCCGCCTTCGCGTAGGCCTGGGTCACGCTGGCGGGATCGCAATAGCCCTTCATCGGCTCGTAGAGCACGGCTTTGAGGCCGTCGCTCTTCAGGATCGGCGCCAGCCGCCGCGCCTCCTCGAGCGAGATGAACTCGGACTCGATGCCGTTCCGCTTGCCGCGGCTGTGCAGGATCTGCAGCGCGGTCAGCTGGTCGTCGGTGCGGGCGAGATGGATGCCGCCGACCGGATGATAGCCGCAGGACTGGCCGCTCTCCTTCTCGAGCTCGGGGTAAAGGCGGATCGTGTAGTTCTGCAGCACCGCCGCACTCGACGGATTGGTGAGCGCGAACAGGCTCCCCGCGGCGTGCCAGGTCGAGCCCGCCGTCAGCTCCTTCCGCTCCAGCAGCACGACGTCGCGCCAACCGGCCTTCGCCAGGTGATAGAGGATCGCGCAGCCGGTGACCCCGCCGCCGATCACCACGACCCGGGCATGCGTTTCCATGATCTCAGTCCTTCAGCCCGAGCGCCGCCAGCAGCGCCTGTCGCTTCTCTTCGGGGAGCGGCGCGAAGGGCGGCCGGACGATCCGCCACGAATCCTTCCTCAGCTTGGCGGCGATGGCGGCTTTGAGTGCCGGCACCAGCGGATATTGCTCGAACACCGAGCGCACCTTTCCGACCTCGCCGTCGAGCTTCACACGCGCCTCGCCATCCGGCGTGTCGATCAGCCTGCGGATGTTGCCGACCTGATAGTTCGCCGTGGCGCTGATGCAACCGGCGGCGCCGAGCTTCAGCGCCGGCAGCAGGAACTTCTCCGAGGCGGGGAAGATCGCCATCTCGGGGAACTCTTTGAGGAGCAGCGCGACATTGTCCCAGACGCCCGAGCTGTCCTTCAGCCCGGCGACGACGCCGCCATAGGTCTTCAGGAGGCGCGCGATCAGCGTGGGCGTGATCGGCACGCCGGACATCTGCGGGATGTGATAGAGATAGAGCTTCAGGTCCCGGCGCCCGACCCGCTCGATCAGCTCGGCGTAATAGGCGTAGATCCCGTCTTCCGGCATGTTCTTGTAGTAGAACGGCGGCAGCACCAGCACGCCGGCGGCGCCGAGCTCCAGCGCCTGCATGGTGAGGGCGACGGCATCGGGCAAAGCGGAGGCGCCGGTCCCCGGCATCAGCCTCGCCGCCGGGATCTGCTCCTGGATGAGGTATTCCAGAAGGGACATGCGCTCGGCGACCGAGAGCGAGTTCGCCTCGCTCGTGGTGCCGAAGACCGCGAGCCCGTCGGCGCCTTCCTCCAGCAGCCAGCGGCAATAGCCGACGAAGGTCGCGCGGTCGGGGGCGAGGTCGGCGCCGAACGGCGTCAG
>DATKNM010000420.1:0-9133 GCA_035541335.1 Binatia bacterium | reverse complement strand
ACCACGTTGTTGATCAAGCCGATCAAGCCGGCGAAGCTACGCGCTCTGGTCGCCTCGGTTCGCGCCTGACGGGATCGCAGAGGAAGGATTGTCCGCTGCGAGGGCGCGCAGATACTTCTCATAGAGGATGACCGCCTGGGTCCGGCTGGAGACGCCGAGCTTCTGCAGCAGGCTGGAAACGTGCGATTTCACCGTGGTGATCTGCACGTCGATCGCATAGGCGATGCGCTTGTTGGCCATGCCCTCGGCCATGAGCTCCAGGACCTTCCGCTGCTGATTGGTCAGCAGCTCGAAGCGGCAGCGGATCGATTCATTGATCTCGGTTGCATCGTCTTCCGCCGTCTCGGCGGTTGCGGTCTGTTCCTCGCTGGGGGTGAAGCTTCCGCCGTCGAGGATGGTCTGGATCGCGCTGGCGATCCCTGCCCGCGGCAGCGATTTCGGGATGTAGCCGATGGCGCCGGCGTCGAAGCACTCCTTGATCACCATGCTGTCGGTCAGGGCGGAGATGACCGCGATCGGGACGTCGGGCCGCCGGCCGCGCAGGGCGCGGATGCCCTTGACGCCGCTCATGCCCGGCATGCGGAGATCGAGCAGGATGAGGTCGAGGTCGGGGCTGTCGGCGACCTGGTCGAAGGCCTCGGAGATTGAGCCGGATTCGAGCACACCGATATCGTCGGACATGCTGCGCAGCGCACCCACGATGGCTTCCCGGAACAAGGGATGATCGTCGGCGACCAGCACCGTCATCATGGCAAGCCCCTCCCAGAAGTTCTTCGTTCTTACTTTAGAATTATCCAATGGTCCGCCCATTGGTGCGGGTTGTCAATGCATGAGCGTCGCAAAGGTTGCATCACGCCTCGGTGTTTCGACGTGGAATGTCCTTGCCAATCAGGCGCTCCGATGCAATGGGCGCTCTAGAATCCTCAGGGACTTGTTGCGGCGCAAAAGTGATTTGCAATTCTTAGGCACGATTTCATAGTTGATGAAGGCAATCGCGATGCGATTGCGCGCATCCGTCGATGCCCAGGGCGGCCGTCCCGTGCCGCCGCTACGATCTCTTCGAGCCACCCGCGCGAGCCATTCTGCCGAGACGCTTTTCGCCCTGAGTCCGACTCTTGCGTCGCTCGGATATTGAGTCCCAGTCATTGGAGGTCCGGTCATGGTCGCTCTGATCGTCAACGACAGACAGCACCAGCTCGATGTCGAGCCTGAAACCCCGTTGCTTTGGGTCCTGCGGGACGAGCTCGGGCTCACCGGTACCAAGTTCGGCTGCGGTATCGCCCAATGCGGCGCGTGCACGGTGCATGTGAACGGCGACGCGACGCGATCTTGCTCGGTGCAGGTCGGCGACCTCGATGGCGCGAAGATCACGACCATCGAAGGTCTTTCGCCCGACGCGAAGCATCCGGTGCAGCAAGCCTGGCTGGCTGAGGACGTGCCGCAATGCGGCTACTGCCAGTCGGGGCAGATCATGGCCGCCGCCGCCTTTCTGAAGCAGACGCCGCAGCCGACCGATGCGGACATCGACGGCAATCTCACCAATATCTGCCGTTGCGGCACCTACCCCCGGATCCGCGCGGCGATCCATCGCGCCGCCGCGATGATGAAGGGTTGAGGAGGTCACCATGACGATCGTCGAACGGAATCTCTCCGCATTTTCGCGCCGTCGCTTCCTCGCCGTCTCCGCCAGTGCCGCCGGTGGCCTGGCGATCGCCTTGGCCTTGCCCGAGAGCGCCGATGCAGGGCCGGTCCTGCCGCAGCCTTGGGATGGCGCCTCAGGCGGGCACGAGGTGAATGCCTGGCTGCTGATCGAGCCCGATGACGCGATCGTGATCCGGGTCGCGAAGTCGGAGATGGGGCAGGGCGTCTTCACCGCGCTGCCTATGATCGTCGCCGAGGAGCTCGGCTGCGACTGGTCGAAGGTGCGGGCGGAATATGCCTCCGCCGCCCGCAACCTCGCGGACGGCAATGTCTATCAGCGGATGGGCACGGGCGGATCGAGCTCGGTGCGGCGGTCCCGGGAATTTCTGCAGCAGGCCGGGGCCAGCGCGCGGGCGCGGCTGATCCAGGCGGCGGCGACACGCTGGAATGTTTCGGCCGATTCCTGCCGCGCGAAGGACGGCGTCGTCTCCGATTCCGCAGGGCACAGCGCGAGCTTCGGCGCCCTGGCCGGCGACGCGGCGAAGGTGACGCTGGCGGCGGAGCCGGCGATCAAGACGCCGGATCAGTTCACTCTCATTGGCAAGGCGGTCGCCCGGCTGGACACGCCGCCGAAGCTCGACGGCACCGCCAAGTTCGGCATCGATGTCCGTCTTCCGGACATGCTCTATGCTGCGGTCGTCAGCTGCCCGGTCTTTGGGGGCACGGTCAAATCCTATGATGCCAAGGCGGTTGGGACGCGGCGCGGCGTCAAAGGGGTTGTGCCGATCCCCGGCGGCGTGGCGGTGGTCGCGGACCGTTTCTGGCGCGCGAAGGAGGCGGCGAAGGTACTCCCGGTCACCTGGGAGGAAGGGCCGGCTGCGAAGACCGACAGCGCCGAGTTCGCCGCGGAATACCGGAAGGCCTTGGACGGGCCTGCCGCCACGGCGACGCAGGACGGCGACGTCGCAGGGGCACTCGGCAACGGCAAGCGCATCGAGCTCCTCTATGAGGTGCCGCACCTCGCCCATGCGCCGATGGAGCCGCTGAACTGTACGGCCCATGTGAAGGACGATCGCGTCGAGGTCTGGCTCGGCACCCAGAATCCGGATGCCGCCCTGCAGCTGGCGGCGAAGACCGCGGGCGTGCCGCCGCAGAACGTGACGATGCACAACTGCTTCCTCGGCGGCGGCTTCGGCCGGCGCGCGATCAACGACGAGCTGGTGCAGGCGGTCACGGTTGCGAAGGCGATGGGCAAGCCGGTGAAGGTGCTCTGGACCCGCGAGGTCGATACCCGCCACGACCGTTATCGTCCGCAGGCGGCGATCCGCTTCCAGGCGTCGCTCGCCGATGACGGCGCGGTCAACGGGCTTCACGTGCGGACGGCGGTCGGCTCGATCCAGCGATCGCTCGGCGTCAGCGACGTGGCGAATGGTGTTGAGCCTTCAGCGGTCGAAGGGCTGGCGAACCTGCCCTACAAGACCGGCGCCCTGCAGGTCGATTGCATCTTGAAGAACACCCACGTCCCCGTGATGTTCTGGCGCTCGGTCGGCAGCTCGCAGAACGCCTTTGCCATGGAGAGCTTCATTGACGAATTGGCACACGCCGCCGGGCAGGATCCCTATCGCTATCGCCGGAAGCTGCTCGAAGGGAAGCCCGACTTCCTGAATGTGCTGGATACGTTGGCGGAGAAGGGCGACTGGGGCAAGGCGATGCCTGCGGGAAGCGGCCGCGGTATCGCGATCCACGAATCCTTCGGCACCATCGTCGGCGAGATCGTCGAGGTCGCGGTCGATGCCCAGGGCCAGGTGAAGGTAGGCCGCATCGTAGCCGCGGTAGATTGCGGCCATGTGGTCAACCCGCTGACCGTCGCCATGCAGATCGAGAGCGGCGTGGTCTATGGTCTCTCGGCGGCCCTGTTCGGTGAGATCACCATCAATAACGGCGCCGTGGTCCAGGGCAATTTCGACGATTATCAGGTGGCGCGGCTTGGCGACACACCGCCGATCGAGACCCATCTCGTCTTGAGCGGTGGAACGAAATGGGGCGGCATCGGCGAGCCCGGGACGCCGCCACTCGCCCCCGCGCTCTGCAATGCCATCTTTGCCGCAACCGGCACGCGGATTCGCAGCCTGCCGATCAAGAACACGAATTTGGCGACCGGCCGGACATAGGATCGGGAGCGCTGCTTCCAGGTCCGGCTTTCTTCCAAATATGACAATTGGATGAATGACATGGGTCAATGCGGCCAGGGTCACCTGACGCCCAATATGATGGTGTCGGAACAACGAGCCGCAGAGGCCGCCCGTGACACCCAAGACCGATATTCTCGAACGTCTCGGCGAGAAGGCGATCCTCTTGCCCTCCCTGATCGGTGCGGCGCTGGCCGCCAACGATCGCATCAAGCTGCGTCTGAGCCTGCTCCAGGAGGCGTCGCTGCAGGCGCAGAGCCC
The DNA here is from genome assembly GCA_035541335.1 of Binatia bacterium. Taxonomy (GTDB): domain Bacteria; phylum Pseudomonadota; class Alphaproteobacteria; order Dongiales; family Dongiaceae; genus Dongia. The sequence continues at coordinate 5,042 of DATKNM010000420.1, read as the reverse complement.
GAGCCGCGAGCACCGTGGCTTCGTCGCCGAATTGCGCGCGGCAGGTCTTCAGGACCAGGCGCTCGAAGACCTGGTCTCCGGCGCGCGGCTGGTGGGCGCGGAGCGCCTGTTCGTGCCCGGCGTTGCATCGCTGTTGGGCGGCATGCAGGAGGACCTGGCGGAGATGCTGGCGCCGCTCCAGGCGGCCGACACCGAGGCGGCGCAGAGTCTTGCCGCGCGCGCGGACACGTTGAAGGCATCGATGCCGGTCGCCGACGGAGACCAACTAGACCTGCGCGCGATCGATGCGCTGGCTTCGGCCAGCCGCGGCAGCCGGGACAGCGTCCATCTCCTAGTGATGGACGTCCACAAGGCGCTCAATCGCCTCGCTGCCGATACCGCGGTCGAGACCTTGGACGGCGCGCGGGTCCATTCGCTGAACGACCGCGATCGCCGGGCGGTCGCCGCCTTCATGCGCGGTCTCAACCGCACCGCGCCGCTCGCCTTCGGCCATCCTGGGCTCGGCACGACTGCGGTCCGCGCCAGTGACCGGTTGACGATCCAGAACGACATCGGCACGACAGATGCCCACGTCCTGGTGATCCATGTCGACGAAGGATCGGTAACGGTCACCTACACCGACGTGCACCGCCCACGCGCCAAGTTCTTCATCGCCTTGTTCGAGGAGCAGAACGTCGCCTGGAGCTCGCTCGTGGAGCGGAGCGCCGAAGGGCTGAGTGAGGACGTATTCTACCTGGTCAGCGGCACGTTCGCCTCGACCGAGGAACACCGGCTGAACGGCTTCCTCGAGTTCCTCGGCTCCCGCATCGTGTTCCTGATCGACTGGAACAAGGGCCGCAAGGCTCTGCAGACCTTCCTCGGCAAGAATGCGGCGATCGGCCTCCTGACCTGGGCCGCCAAGAACGACCTCGGCCATCGCGCCTTCCTGGAACTCGGCGGCGCGGATCTCATCTTCGACGCGATCCATCGCACCGCGGCCGGCCGCATCCCCTATGGTGTCCGGCTCGACGACGCGCTCGGCACGGAGGACTGCATCGAGTTTCTCCGGCATGTCCTGCGTGACGCGAGCCAGGGCCTCGCCGCTGGGCGGACGGCGCGGCTGATCCGCGACGAGATCCAGGCCGACCTGTCGCGCCGCTTCGAGACCGCGCAGAGCTCGGTCCTGACAGTGTTGGTCCGGCATCTCGGCTTGACGCGCATGCTCAGCGTGAAGATCGGCGACGCGCTGGGCACACTGGCTTCGGCGACGCCGGAGGAACGCCGCGCCCTCGCGGCGCGCGCCAAGACGATCGAGGAGAAGGCCGATCGCCTGACGGTGCTCGCGCGGGAGATCACCGCGCAGATCCGGGGCGCCGCACCGCTGCGCCCGGTCATCGACGAGATCGACGACACCACGGATTCGCTGGAGGAATGCGCCTTCTTCCTGAGCCTGGTGCCCGAGGCCGATGCAGCGGCGTTCGATGTCGCGCCTTTGCTGCGGTTGTCGGAATTCGTAACCGACAGCACCGGGCATCTCATTCGCGCGCTCGAGGCGACCTCGCGGCTGCCCCAGGGCCAGCGTATCGACGCGGTGGCCGCCCTGCAGTCGATCGACGCCGTGGTGCTGGCGGAGCGCAGTGCCGATGCGGCGGCGCGCGACGCCTTCGCGGCCTTCGTCGGCGCCGGCAACGGCAATGCGCGGGTGCTGACGCTCGGGCTCGAGATTGCCCGCGCGCTGGAGACTGCGACCGACCATCTTGCCCATTCAGCCCTCTCGCTGCGCGACCGGGTCCTGGAGGAGTTATCGGCATGAACGATTTCGCGCCACGCTTTGTCGGCACCACGGCCGGCGCCGAGCCGCTGACGCCCGACCTGGTCGGTTCCAAGGCGGCACAGCTCTGGCGGATGAGCCGGCTCGGCCTCAACGTGCCGCCGGCCTTCGTCCTGCCGACCACGCTCTGCGCGCCGGTCAATCGCAACGAGCCCGACGCGATCGAGGCGCTCGAGCAGGGCCTGCGCCTGGGCATCGCTCGGTTGGAGGAGGCCACGGGCCGCCGGCTCGGCGATGAACGCATGCCGCTGCTGGTGTCGGTCCGCTCCGGCGCCGCCCAGTCGATGCCGGGCATGCTCTCGACCATCCTGGACGTCGGGCTGAACGAGACCACGGTGCACGGCTTGATCGGCATGACCGGCAATCCGCGCCTCGCCTGGGACAGCTATCGCCGGTTCGTCCAGATGTATGCGGAGGTCGTGCATGACGCGCCGGCGGCGCCGTTCGAGGCCTGCCTCGGCCGCATGATGCGGGCGGAAGGTGCCGGCGACGAGACCGATCTCGATCCCGAGGCGCTGGAGCGGCTGACCCAGGAGTTCCGGCAGATCGCCGGGCGGGCAATGGGCACTCCGGTCCCGGAGGAGCCTTTGGCCCAGCTCACCTCTGCTGCCCGCGCGGTCTATCAAAGCTGGGAGGCCCCGAAGGCGCGGGAATATCGCCGGCTCAATCACCTGGATTCCCTGGCCGGCACCGCCGTGACGGTGCAGGCGATGGTGTTCGGCAATGCCGGCGGACGTTCCGGCGCCGGTGTCGCCTTCTCACGCAATCCCGCGACGGGAGCCAAACAGCTCTACGTCGACTTCCTGTTCGATGCACAGGGCGAGGACGTGGTCTCGGGCCGCCGCATGCCGGGCAACGGAGCGCTGCTCACGGCACGTCTGCCGCAGGAGGCGAAGGCGCTGGCCGAAGGCGCCGCCCGTCTCGAGCAGGAGTTCCGCGATGTGCAGGATATCGAGTTCACGGTGGAAGAGGGGCGTCTCTACTTCCTGCAGACGCGCTCCGCAAAGCGGACGCCGCGGGCTGGCCTGCGCATCCTGGTCGATCTCGTGCGCGAAGGCGTGATCGATCCCGCGAACGCGTTGCAGCGCCTCTCCACGGTCGATCTTGAGCGAGCCGCCGTGACGCGCTTCGCCGAAGCCGTTCCGGCGATCGCTACAGCAACTTCGGCGTCCCCGGGTGTCGCGACCGGCCGCATCGTCTTTGACAGCAAGCGGGCCGTGGCGCTGGCCGAACGCAAGGAGCCGGTGATCCTGGTGCGCCACGACACCGCTACCGAGGACGTCGCCGGTTTCGCGGTTGCCGCCGGAATCCTCACCGCGGTCGGCGGCCGGACGGCGCATGCGGCGGTGGTGGCGAGACAGCTTGGCAAGGTCTGTCTGGTCGGCTGCCGGGTGCTTCGCATCCACGACGGCGGTCGCGAAGCCGAGATCGCCGGACAGCGGATCGTCGAAGGTGACTGGCTGTCACTGGACGGCGACACGGGGGAAGTCAGCCTCGGCCGGCGGGACATCGTTACCGTCGTGCCCGAAGCGGAGCTCGCCGAGATCGAATCCTGGCGCCGCCGCAGCTCCGCGGCCTAAGCCGGCCGCGCTGAGCTAGGCGTTTCCCGCCGGCACCAGGCGCGCCGCGGTCCAGCCGAGTTCGTGCTCGATGTAGCTCAGCAGGCCCAGCGCCGAGAACAGCTGGTGGCTCTCCTCCGCGAAGGCGCCCGCGGCCTCCGCCAGCGCGTGGATCTGGTCAGGATCCCGCATCTCCACGTAAGCGGCGGCGGCGAGCTCGCAGTCGAGGAAGCTCTGCACCAGACGCCGCCGATCGGAGATCCAGCTGCAGTTGTTGCTGAGCTGCGCGAGCACATCGTCCTCGCTGTTGGCTGCGGCGAGGCGGAGATCGAGAGCGTGCGCAACCTTCTCATAGGCGATGCCGAGCGCTTGGAGCGCCCGCTTCAGCCCCGGCGTCGGCTCGTCATGCGCGGGAAAGCGCAATATGTGCGTCTGCGTCTCGGCTTCCCGGCTCTCTGCAGTTTCGATCCGCAGCGCTGTTCCGCTCTTGAAGATCTGCATTCGCCCCACCCCATCGTTACTCAGTCCGCCTCACGCCCGACATAATGCCGGTACCGTCGTTGCGAACAGGTAAAGAAGCAAGCAGCGGCGGCGTCATTTAGGGCGTCATTTAGGCATGAAAGGCCGGTCCGGAGCTCGGCGGCTCTAGCGATCGAGTGGCCTGCGCCGGTTGATTGAACCTTAACGACCGATGACCACGATCTCAATTCGATGAAATATAGGAACCAAGTCGTATTAGTTTCGACGTCGCAGTATCTTGTCGAATTGACGCCGGGTCAGTGCACCGCCGCGTACATGATCTTCTCCTCGGTCGCCTCGTCCGGCGCGAACTCCTCGACGATGCGGCCCTGGCGGCAGACCAGGATGCGATCCGAGAGATTCATGATCTCCGGGAGATAGGAGGAGACCACGATCACCGCCAGGCCCTCGTCGGCGAGGCGGTTGATCAGCTGGTGGATCTCGGCGATGGCGCCGACATCGACGCCGCGCGTCGGCTCGTCGAAGATCACGATCTTCGGCTTCTGGATCAGGCCCTTGCCGATCACGACCTTCTGCTGGTTGCCACCCGAGAGCTCGACCACCCGGGCATTGTCGTTGATCGCCTTGACGTTGAGCCTGCCCGTCCATTGCCGGGCGAACTCGCGCATCTCGCGGAGGCTGATATAGGGGCGCTGCTCGAGACCGGCGGCGAGCACCGCGGAATAGAGGTTCTCCGCGATCGACATGGTCTCGAAGAAACCTTCGGTCTTGCGGTCCTCGGTCACGTAGATAATGCCGTCGCGGACCGCCTCGCGCGGCACGTAATAGCGCACCGGCTTGCCGTGGAGCTCGATGTCGCCGCCGCGGCTGAAGTCGCGCTTGTAGATGCCGGAGAGCACCTTGAAGGTCTCGGTACGGCCGGAGCCGATCAGGCCGAAGACGCCGGTGATCTGCCCCTCGTAGATCGAGAATGAGTTGTTCCGCACCACGGCGCCCATGGAGATATCCTGCACCGAGAGCACCCGGGCGCCCGGCTTGCGGATCTCGGCGGCGCTGCGCTTCTTGTTGTAGATCTCGCCCGAGAGGGTGCGGCCGACCATGGCGCGGACGATCTTCTCGCGGTCGAACTCCTTGGTGTCGCCGGTCACCACCAGCTCGCCGTCGCGGAGCACGGTGATCCGATCGGCATGGGC
>DATKNM010000419.1:0-2017 GCA_035541335.1 Binatia bacterium | reverse complement strand
CATGCAGGCGATGGACCCGGAGACCCTGGTGAAGACCTGGGTGCCGGCCGGCCTTGCCGGCATGGAACAGTTGCAGCGGATGTTCTGGCAGCAGTTCGGCGGTTCGGATAAGAAATCCGGTAGCTAACCGCCGAGGTTCTGATCTATGTCCGATCGCGAGAAGCCGGGTGATCCGGCGCCCTACTACCGCGCCCATGTGTTCTGCTGCGTCAATGAACGGCCCGAGGGTCATCCCCGCGGCTGCTGCAAGCGCAAGGGTGCCGAGAAGCTGCGCAACTACATGAAGGCCCGAGCCAAGGAACTCGGCCTCGACGACATGCGGATCAACCAGTCCGGCTGCCTCGACCGCTGCGAGCTCGGGCCGACCATGGTGATCTATCCCGAAGGCGTCTGGTACAGCGTGCAGACCGTCGAGGATGTCGAGGAAGTGCTGCAGCGACATTTGATCAAGGGCGAGCGGGTCGAGCGGCTGATGCTGCAGCCCGGGGACAAGCTGCCCGAGGACCGGGCGGCGCGAGCCGCGCAATGAGCTCGACCACGATCTTCGCGCCGGCGACGCCGGCGGGAAGATCGGGTGTCGCGGTCATCCGCATCTCCGGACCCGAAGCCGGGTCGGCGCTCCAGGCCGTGACCGGGCGAACGCTGCCACATCCGCGGGTAGCGACACTTGCGAAACTGATCAATCCCCGCTTGCGGGATGAGATCCTCGACGACGGCCTGGTCCTCTGGTTCCCCGGCCCCGCCAGCTTCACCGGCGAAGACGTGGCGGAGCTGCAGGTCCATGGCGGGCCTGCCGTGATCGCGGCGATCACCGAGGCGCTGCTGTCGCTCGGATTGAAGCCGGCGGAGCCTGGCGCCTTCACTCGCCGCGCCTTCGACCACGGCAAGCTGGATCTCACCGAGGTCGAAGGTCTCGCCGATCTCATCGCCGCGGAGACGGAAGCCCAACGCCGCCAGGCCTTGCGCCAGCTGGAAGGCGCGCTGGGAGTGCGGATCGAGACTTGGCGCGGCGCGCTGCTCGGTGCGCTCGCCCATATCGAAGCCGCGATCGATTTTCCGGAGGAAGACCTGCCGTCCGGCCTGGTCGAAAGCGTCGATGAGGCGCTGCGCGGTGTGGCTGCGGAGATCGGCGCTGCGCTCGATGACGAGCGCCAGGGCGAGCGGCTGCGCGAGGGCCTGTCGGTGGTGATTCTTGGTGCGCCCAATGCCGGCAAGTCCAGCTTGATGAACGCGCTCGCGCGGCGCGACGTGGCGATCGTCTCGGAAGAAGCGGGGACGACCCGGGACGTGATCGAGCTCCACCTCGATCTCGGGGGTTACCCTGTGCTGCTGGCGGACACCGCCGGGCTGCGCGAGACGGCGAACGCGGTCGAGAGCGAAGGCGTGCGCCGGGCCCTGGACCGGGCCGCGCGCGCCGACCTGAAGCTGATCGTCATCGATGGCGCGGTCTGGCCCGTCATCCCGAAGGAGATCCGGGGGCAGATTGACGCTGCCGCGGTTCTGGTATTGAACAAGGCCGATTTGCTGCCGGCTCCGCTGCAGGCGCTCTCCGGCCATCAGCTGATCGCGGTTTCGGCCCTGACCGGCGCCGGGATCGGCGATCTCTTGAAGGCGCTCGGCGAGCGGGCCGGGGCGCTGCTGGCGACCGGCGACCAACCGGCCCTGACCCGGGCCCGGCACCGGGATGCGCTCCGGGAGTGCCGGGACTTGCTGGGCCGGGGTCTGGCGGTGGCGACGGTGGAGCTGAAGGCCGAGGAGCTGCGGCTGGCGGTGCGGGCGCTGGGAAGGATCACCGGGCGGGTCGATGTGGAGGACCTGCTGGACCTGATCTTCGGCGAGTTCTGCATCGGCAAGTGATTGAGACGGAAGGTATTTCTCCAGTTGTTTCACGTGGAACAATGAGTGGACCGGGTTACGATGTGGTGGTTGTGGGCGGCGGCCATGCGGGGACCGAGGCGGCCGCGGCGGCCGCGCGCCTGGGTGCCCGGACCCTGCTCGTCACCCACGACCCGGCCAA